>NZ_JBBMEU010000003.1:0-74469 GCF_040096415.1 Megasphaera intestinihominis | reverse complement strand
CCTCTCCGGCCCTTCGGGCCACCTCTCCTATGAGGCGAGGCTTTGGTGCCCCACGCTACCGTAACCGCGATTCCCTCATTATGCCAGAAGCGGGCTCGCCACGTGCGAGCCCCTACAATCGCAGCCAGGTGATAAATCTTTCACGGCCTGCGGCCTTGTGCGTAGGGGCCGTCCTTTAACCTCTCAGACCGCCTTCAGCGGCCAGCTCCCCTATGAAGGGAGCCTTGGACGGCCCGCTGTGAAGAATGTCCATACACCTAACGGGTCCATGTGGCATGGTTTTGCGAACAGCGGACTGCGAACTGCGATTCATGCATGAATGCATGCAAAAAAGAGGCTGTCGCATATGCGACAGCCTCTTTTAAGTATCAAGTTTGTAGTTTTTAGTTTGCAGTCATTGGCTAAAAATTTTAACCTCTTTCTACAAACTCGGTACTACAAACTTCAAACTATTTTTAGCCTTCGATTTCGGAAACGACGCCAGCGCCTACTGTACGGCCGCCTTCGCGGATAGCGAAGCGGAGGCCGGCTTCGATAGCAATCGGAGTGATGAGTTCAACATCCATTTTGACGTTATCGCCAGGCATGCACATTTCAGTGCCTTCCGGGAGCTGGATGACGCCAGTTACGTCAGTTGTACGGAAGTAGAACTGCGGACGATAGCCGTTGAAGAACGGAGTGTGACGGCCGCCTTCGTCTTTCGTCAAGACGTAAACCTGAGCTTTGAATTTCGTGTGCGGATGAATGGTACCCGGTTTAGCGAGGACCTGGCCGCGTTCGATTTCTTTACGGTCGATGCCGCGGAGAAGAGCGCCGATGTTGTCGCCTGCTTCAGCACGGTCGAGGATCTTACGGAACATTTCAACGCCCGTAACAACCGTATCTTTCGGTTCGTCAGCGAGGCCGACGATTTCAACTGCGTCGCCAACTTTGAGTTCGCCACGTTCAACACGGCCTGTAGCAACAGTGCCGCGGCCTGTGATGGTGAAGACGTCTTCGACAGGCATGAGGAACGGCTGGTCCGTCGGGCGCTGCGGAGTCGGGATGTATTCGTCAACAGCATCCATCAATTTGAGGATGGACGGTTTGCCGATTTCGCTTTCGTCGCCTTCGAGGGCTTTGAGAGCAGAGCCAACTACGATAGGAACTTCGTCGCCGGGGAAATCGTAGGAGCTGAGGAGATCACGAACTTCCATTTCAACGAGTTCGATGAGTTCCGGATCGTCAACCTGGTCAGCTTTGTTGAGGTATACGACGATAGCCGGTACACCAACCTGGCGGGCCAAGAGGATGTGTTCACGAGTCTGGGGCATCGGGCCGTCAGCAGCGGAAACGACGAGGATAGCGCCGTCCATCTGAGCAGCACCGGTGATCATGTTCTTGACATAGTCAGCATGGCCCGGGCAGTCAACGTGTGCATAGTGACGGTTGTCTGTTTCATATTCAACGTGTGCCGTGTTGATTGTAATACCACGTTCACGTTCTTCCGGAGCCTTGTCGATATCAGCATAGTCTTCGAATTTAGCGTAGCCTTTTTCAGCCAAAACTTTGGTGATGGCAGCTGTCAAAGTAGTTTTGCCGTGGTCGACGTGACCGATCGTGCCAATGTTAACATGCGGTTTGGTTCTTTCGTAATGTTCTTTAGCCATTTGCTGTTCCTCCAGTGTGAGTTAAATTATATTAGCCTTTTTCGCTGATGACTTTTTCGGCTACGTTCTTCGGAACTTCTTCGTAGTGGTCGAATGTCATCGTATAAACGCCACGGCCCTGCGTACGGGAACGCAAATCCGTTGCATAGCCAAACATTTCTGCCAGCGGTACGAATGCGTTGATATGTTCTGCACCGGAGCGCATTTCCATACCTTCGACACGACCACGGCGGGAGTTGAGGTCGCCGATGACGTCGCCCATGTATTCTTCAGGAACGACAACTTCGACTTTCGTGTACGGTTCGAGGAGAACCGGGTCTGCCTTGCGGGCACCTTCTTTGAAGCCCATAGAGCCAGCGATCTTGAAGGCCATTTCCGAGGAGTCGACTTCATGGTAAGAACCGTCGTATACGACGACTTTGATATCGACCATCGGGAAACCAGCCAAAACGCCTGTTTCCATTGCTTCTTTGACACCGGCTTCAACGGAGCCGATGTATTCCTTAGGAATAGCGCCGCCAACGACTTTGTTTTCAAATTCGTAGCCTTTGCCCTGTTCCTGCGGAATGAGTTCGAGCCAGCAGTCACCATACTGACCACGGCCGCCGGACTGACGCTTGAAGAAACCACGAGACTTGACATCTTTGCGGATGGTTTCGCGGTAAGCAACCTGCGGTTTGCCGACGTTGCAGTCTACTTTGAATTCACGGGACATGCGGTCGACGATGATATCCAAATGGAGTTCGCCCATACCGGAGATGATGGTCTGGCCGGTTTCAGCATCGGTCTTGACTTTGAATGTCGGGTCTTCTTCAGCCAGACGAGCCAAGGCAATGCCCATTTTTTCCTGGTCAGCTTTCGTCTTCGGTTCAACGGCTACGGAAATAACCGGATCCGGGAATTCCATCTTTTCAAGGATGATCGGGTGTTTTTCATCGCACAGTGTATCGCCTGTAGTCGTATCTTTCAGGCCGACGATGCCGCCGATATCGCCCGTGTAGGCTTCCCGGACTTCTTCACGGTGGTTAGCGTGCATCCGGAGGATACGGCCAACACGTTCTTTTTTACCTTTTGTCGAGTTGTAGACATAGGTACCGGCCTGTAACGTACCGGAGTAAACGCGGAAGAATGCCAGTTTGCCGACGAAGGGGTCAGCCATGATCTTGAATGCCAATGCGGAAAGCGGTGCATTGTCATCAGCTTCACGGGTTTCTTCTTCTTCAGTGTCGGGGTTGGTGCCTTTGACCGGAGGAATATCCAACGGGCTCGGCATGTAGTCGACGACAGCGTCGAGGAGCATCTGGATCCCTTTGTTCTTGTAAGCAGAACCGCAGAGGACCGGGAACAATTTGTTCGTGCAGACGCCTTTACGGATAGCTGCTTTCAATTCGTCGATGGTGATTTCTTCACCTTCGAGGTATTTCATCATGAGGTCTTCATCGGTATCGCAAACAGCTTCAACCATGATGTCATGATATTTCTTAGCTTCTTCTAATTCGTCTTCCGGGATGTCGACAACTTCGATTTCTTTACCGAGTGCATCGTCATAGACTTCTGCTTTCATGGTAATGAGGTCGATGATGCCGCGGAAGGTTGTTTCAGCGCCAATCGGGAGCTGAATAGCAACGGCATTCGCCTGGAGACGATCTTTCATCATATCGACAACGTTCAGGAAGTCAGCACCGGTCGTATCCATCTTGTTGACGAATGCGATACGGGGAACATGGTAATGTTCAGCCTGACGCCATACCGTTTCCGACTGCGGTTCTACGCCGCCCTTTGCGGAGAAAACAGCAACAGAGCCGTCGAGTACGCGCAGCGAGCGTTCAACTTCAACGGTGAAGTCGACGTGCCCCGGAGTATCGATGATGTTGATGCGGTATCCCTTCCAGTGAGCTGTCGTAGCAGCCGACGTGATGGTGATACCACGTTCCTGTTCCTGAGCCATCCAGTCCATGGTAGCAGCGCCGTCATGAACTTCGCCGATCTTGTGGACACGGCCGGTGTAGAACAGGATACGTTCTGTTGTCGTGGTTTTACCAGCATCGATGTGAGCCATGATGCCAATATTTCTCGTTTTTTCCAAAGAAAATTCTCTTGGCACGGTTTTTTCCACTCCTCAAAAAATAATAAATATCGTAAATTACCAACGATAATGTGCGAAAGCTTTGTTAGCTTCAGCCATTTTATGAGTATCTTCCTTTTTCTTGATAGCAGCGCCTGTGTTGTTGAAGGCGTCCATCAATTCGCCAGCGAGCTTTTCTTTCATCGTGCGTTCGCCGCGTTTACGGGCATAGCCGACAGTCCAGCGGATACCGAGGGACAGGCGACGGTCTGCACGTACTTCGACAGGAACCTGGTAGTTAGCACCACCGACGCGGCGGGCACGGACTTCCAGGACAGGCATAACGTTGTTGAGAGCCTGTTCGAATACTTCCAAAGGATCTTTATTCATTTTAGAACGGATGATGTCGAAAGCATCATAAACGATGGTTTCAGCGACACCTTTTTTGCCGTCCAACATAACTTTGTTGATGAAGCGCGTTACCAATTTGGAATGGTACACCGGATCCGGCAGCACATCACGCTTCGGCACGGGGCCTTTTCTTGGCATGTCTAATTCCTCCTCTATGCTATGTAAGTCATCTTGTTCATCTTAAATGGCAAATCTTATTTGCCTTTCTTAGCGCCGTATTTAGAACGGGACTGCTGACGATCTGCTACGCCAGCTGTATCCAAGGCACCGCGGACGATGTGATAACGTACACCAGGAAGGTCTTTGACACGACCGCCTCTGATTAATACAACACTGTGTTCCTGTAAATTGTGACCAATGCCGGGAATATAAGCAGTTACTTCGATGGAGTTCGTCAAGCGAACACGGGCAACTTTACGCAGAGCAGAGTTAGGTTTTTTCGGGGTAGCTGTGTACACACGAGTGCAAACACCGCGTTTCTGCGGGCAGTTTTTCAAAGCCGGTGCTGTCGATTTTGTGACGGCAACCTGACGTCCTTTACGAACCAATTGGCTGATTGTTGGCATTTGGGCACCTCCTCTCCAAACAATTAGATTTATAATGTAATCATCAACGAGCAGAGCTCATGAGATGATGTTACCGAAAATTATTTTAACAAGCCGACGGCTGCAGCTTTTACCTTGATGTGGCAGGCCATGCCCAGCTCCGTCATGGTATACGCGCGGTCGACAGGGATGTGAGCGCCTTCGGCTTCTGCAATAAGCGGCGCTACGACCTGTTCATCGCAATCATTGGCGATGTACAGTTGTGTGACTTCGTTTCGTTTCATTGCTTTCAGGGTTTGCTTCGCGCCCACGGTCTTGCGGACACTGGCAGCTAGTTCCAAGCTCACGAAACCTCACTCCTTACGTCTTGCAATTTAGACGCAATACTTTCATTGCGACACTTAGATATTTTATCATCACGCTTATTATATGTCAATGAGTTTTTTGGTAAAAACTGCGTAATCAGTACATTTTTTATTACACGTGTCCTAGTGATTCGTGAGCCACGAGCCTTTCCATATATACAAAACGGGCTCGCCACGTGCGAGCCCCTACGAACGACGAACCACTAACAACAAAAAAGGGCTGTCGCACATGCGACAGCCCTTTTTTACTCTCTTAATGTCCGGCTTCCGGTGTCGTATCGGCACCTTCCGGTGCGTCTACGGGGTTGCCTTCTTCGTCTTCATAGCTGATAGACGGAACGGTCTTTACGACCTTGATCTTGCGGTAGCGGCTCATGCCCGTACCAGCCGGGATGAGTTTACCGATGATGACGTTTTCTTTGAGGCCCAGGAGCGGGTCGATCTTGCCTTTGATAGCAGCATCGGTCAGGACACGGGTCGTTTCCTGGAAGGATGCAGCCGACAGGAAGGAGTCCGTTGCCAGTGCGGCCTTGGTGATACCGAGGAGCATCGGTTGGCCGATAGCGGGCTTGCCGCCATTGCTTTCGATGCGCTTGTTCATATCTTCAAAGATGTTGACGTCGATATAATCGCCCGGCAATACATCGGCATCGCCGGCGTCTTCGATCTTCATCTTGCGCAGCATCTGGCGTACGATGACTTCGATGTGCTTATCGTTGATACCAACACCCTGGGATTTGTATACCTTCTGTACTTCGTATACGAGGTACCGCTGGGTAGCTTCGACACCCAGGATGTGCAGGATGTCGTGGGGGTTGATGGAGCCGGCCGTGATGCGGCTGCCCTTTTCGATGAAGTCGCCTTCATGTACGACGAGGTGCGAACCGAACGGGATGGTGTAGCTCCGTTCTTCACCGTCCTTGGAAGTGACATGGACGATGTTGATATCGTGATGGTCTTCTTTTTCGGTAATCGATACGGTACCGCTGATTTCCGTGACGATAGCATTGCCCTTCGGCTTACGGGCTTCAAACAATTCTTCGACACGAGGAAGACCCTGGGTGATATCGCCGGCCGTTGCGACACCGCCCGTATGGAAGGTACGCATGGTCAGCTGTGTGCCCGGTTCACCGATGGACTGAGCAGCGATGGTGCCGACCGATTCGCCGACATTGACCTTGCCGCCCGTACCGAGGTCGCGGCCATAGCACTTCGCGCAGACGCCATAACGGCTGCGGCAGGTGAGGACGCTGCGGATCCGGACTTTATCATAGTATTTTGCAATTTCTTTGGCCTGGTCTGCCATGATTTCTTCGTTGAGGGCAACGATGACTTCGCCCGTTTCCGGGTTGACCAGGGTTTCGGCAGCCGTACGGCCTTCGATGCGGTCTTCCAGCGATTCGATGACGCCGTTGCCGCTGTCTTCGACGATAGCCGTGACTTCGACGCCGCGGATGTCGTTGTTGCGGACCTTGACTTCATCGACGTCGCTGTTGAGGATGCGGTCGATGGCATCTTCTGTGAGCGGCGTGCCTTTGGCGCAGATTTCAATGCCGTTGGAATCGATGACGGCTTTTTCGACAGTCTTGCCGAGCATATTTTCCGCCATGGATTTGCGGATAGCTGCGCGGAAACCTTCTTCCGGAGCACCGAGGGAAACCGTTTCGATGACGTTGGTGTGGTTCAGGTCATCGTTGATATCCATCTGGCTGCCGCGGAGGGAGAGTTTCGGGATCTGGTGTTCGATGACCGTATCCATATCGTCGTTGGTCAGGAGATGTTCTGCCGGGAAGACGATGTCGCCGGTTTCCGGATCCGCTACATCACGGGCCAGGACGCGGCCGATGAGCTTGTCGCGCAGGAGGTTGACAGCCTGGCGGCACGAGCTGGCCAGACGGGCCCGTTCGCGGACGAGGTCGATGCCGAATACGTCGCAGTCATCTTCACGGACGATGACGTCCTGAGAGACGTCGACGAGACGACGGGTCAGATAACCCGAGTCAGCTGTACGCAGTGCCGTATCGGCCAAGCCTTTACGGGCGCCGTGAGACGAGGTGAAGTAGTCCAGTACGGACAGGCCTTCACGGAAGTTCGCTTTGATCGGCAAGTCGATGATACGGCCCGACGGGTCAGCCATCAAGCCACGCATACCGGCAACCTGACGAATCTGGTCACGGCTGCCTCGAGCGCCGGAGTCAGCCATCATGAAGATCGAGTTGAACGGGTCCATGTTATCCATCATGACATCCGTAACGTCGTTAGTGGCCTTTGTCCAGATTTCGACGCTCTTGTTATAGCGTTCGTTTTCGGTAATCAAGCCGCGCTGATACATGGCATAGGCGTTCTGGACCTTCTTGTCGGCTTCATTGAGGATATCCCATTTTTCTGCCGGGATCTGAATATCAGAAATAGCGATGGACATACCGGCCTGGCGGGCGTAATGGTAGCCGATGGCCTTGATCTTGTCCAGAAGTTCTGCCGTCTTGGTATTGCCGACGAGGTGGAAGCAGGCATCGACGAGTTTGCCGATCTGTTTCTTGCTCATGAGGACGCCCAGGCAGTTGACGTCGACATATTCTTTATCTTTCTTGAATTCAGCCACAGCGGCTTCGTCGATCTTACGCTTCGGCAAGGGGCGCGTAGCCGTGAGGTCGACACCGAATTTTTCTTTCAGCTGCGAGAAACCATAGTCGCGGATATGGCCTTCTTCGTCTTTGATCTTGACGAAGTGGGACCAGTCGATGAGGCCGTTTTCATAGGCGAAGACCGTGTCCTTCGGGTCCGTGAAGACCATGACTTTATCCGTATGGAAGAGGCGCAGTGGTTCATAGATCTGATAGTTGTAGAGCAGTTTGCCTGCCGTCGTTTCGATGAGGCCGTGGCCAGGGATGCGGACCTTGATCAGGGCTTCGATGTCGATGACTTTGGCATCGTAAGCGAGCATGACTTCATCGTAGTTGGAGAAAATCTTGCCTTCGCCCTTGGCAGCCGGTTTGACCAGGGTCAGGTAATAAGCACCGAGGACCATGTCCTGTGTCGGGACGGCGACCGGTTTGCCATCTTTCGGAGCCAGGATGTTATGAGACGAAAGCATGAGCGTCCGCGCTTCGGACTGGGCTTCTACGGAAAGAGGCAGATGGCAGGCCATCTGGTCACCGTCAAAGTCGGCGTTGAATGCCGTGCAAACCAGCGGATGCAGTTTGATGGCGCGGCCTTCCCAGAGGATCGGTTCGAAAGCCTGGATACCCAGACGATGCAGTGTCGGGGCGCGGTTCAAGAGGACAGGATGTTCCTTGATGACGTCTTCCAGGACGTCCCAGACTTCACTGTTGACGCGTTCGACTTTCTTCTTAGCGTTCTTGATATTGGTAGCAATGCCTTTTTCGACAAGTTTCTTCATGACGAAAGGCTTGAAGAGTTCCAGGGCCATTTCTTTCGGCAGGCCGCACTGGTGCATCTTCATTTCCGGACCGACGACTATAACCGAACGGCCAGAGTAGTCGACACGTTTACCGAGCAAGTTCTGGCGGAAACGGCCCTGTTTCCCTTTCAGCATATCCGACAGGGATTTCAGGGGACGGTTGCCCGGGCCCGTGACCGGACGGCCGCGGCGGCCGTTATCGATGAGGGCATCGACGGCTTCCTGGAGCATACGTTTTTCGTTGCGGACGATGATGTCCGGTGCGCCCAGTTCCAAGAGGCGGCTCAGGCGGTTGTTACGGTTGATGACCCGGCGATAGAGATCGTTCAGGTCAGACGTAGCGAAGCGGCCGCCGTCGAGCTGTACCATCGGGCGCAGTTCCGGCGGGATGACCGGGATGACATCCATAATCATCCATTCCGGTTTGTTGCCGGAGTGGCGGAAGGCTTCGACGACTTCCAGCCGGCGGATAGCGCGGACGCGGCGCTGGCCCGACGAATCGCGGAGTTCATCGCGGAGCTGTTTGTCCAGCTGGTCCAGGTCCAGGCCCTGCAGCAGTTCCTTGACAGCTGCAGCGCCCATGCCGACGCGGAATTTATCGCCGTACATATCCAGATACTGACGATATTCCGTTTCCGTCATCAGCTGCTGCTTGGTAAGCGGCGTATCGCCCGGATCGAGGACGATGTACGAGGCGAAGTATAAGACTTTTTCCAGCGAACGGGGAGAAATATCGAGGATCAGGCCCATCCGGCTGGGGATGCCTTTAAAATACCAAATATGAGATACCGGTGTAGCCAGTTTAATATGGCCCATCCGTTCACGACGGACTTTGGCGCGCGTGACTTCGACGCCGCAGCGGTCGCAGACGACACCTTTATACCGGATACGTTTGTATTTGCCGCAGTGACATTCCCAGTCCTTTGTCGGCCCAAAAATGCGTTCGCAGAACAACCCATCCCGTTCCGGTTTCAATGTACGGTAATTGATCGTTTCTGGTTTCTTGACTTCCCCGTGGGACCATTCGAGGATCTTTTCCGGTGAAGCAAGACCGATCCGCATGGAATCGAATTCATTCACATCAAGCACTAATACCGCTCCCTTCTATCGACTCGTTATTCATCATCGTCAGCCTGTTCAGCTTCGGCGACGGCATCGAGGCTCATGGCACTCATGATGTCATCTTCGCCGCCGTTGGCGACGGGTTCCTGTTCTTCGCCTTCTTCTCCTTCGGCAGGAGTGTCTTCAGCCGGTGCAGCCGGTGTTTCCGGACCATTTTCACCTTCCATGACGCGGCGGAGTTCATCAGTCTGTTCCGGTTCCGTTTCATCGTCGAGTTCCTTGATGACGACTTCTTCGCCGTCTTCGTTCAGGATCTGGACGTCGAGGCCGATGGCCTGGAGTTCTTTGAGGAGGACCTTGAACGATTCCGGTACGCCCGGTTCAGGAATATTTTCACCTTTGACGATCTTTTCGTAAGCCTTGACACGGCCGACGACATCGTCAGACTTAACAGTCAGCATTTCCTGGAGGGTATAGGCTGCGCCATACGCTTCCAGAGCCCAGACTTCCATTTCGCCGAAACGCTGGCCGCCGAACTGGGCTTTACCACCGAGCGGCTGCTGCGTGACCAGGGAGTACGGGCCTGTCGAACGAGCATGGATCTTGTCGTCGACGAGGTGATGCAGTTTGAGGAAGTACGTGTAACCGACAGTGACGCGGCGGTCCATCGGTTCCCCTGTACGGCCATCATAGAGGACGGATTTGCCGTCTTCCGGCAGGCCGGCGATCTTCAGGGCTTCAAAGACGTCTTCGGCCTGAGCGCCGTCGAAGACCGGTGTTGCGATATGGACACCGGCGACGTCCGGTTTGGGCATGCCGTATTTATCGAAATCATAGCCGGCAGCGCGGAGTTTTTCTTCCAGGCCCGGATCCATTTCCTTGATCTGTTTGCCCAGTTCGTGGACAGCCCAGCCAAGGTGGGTTTCCAAAATCTGACCGATATTCATACGAGACGGTACGCCCAAGGGGTTCAGGACGATCTGGACCGGCGTGCCATCGGGCAGAAAAGGCATATCTTCCTGGCGCATGACGCGGGAAACGACACCTTTGTTGCCGTGACGGCCAGCCATCTTGTCGCCTTCGTGGATCTTACGTTTCTGGGCGATGTAGACGCGGACCAGGTGGTTTACGCCAGGCGGCAGTTCGTCGTTATTTTCACGGGAGAAGATGCGGACGTTGACGACTTTCCCCGATTCACCATGAGGTACGCGCAGCGACGTATCGCGGACTTCGCGTTCCTTGTCGCCGAAGATGGCGCGCAGCAGGCGTTCTTCCGGTGTCAGTTCCGTTTCGCCTTTCGGCGTGACTTTGCCGACCAGGACGTCGCCCGGGAAGACGTCGGCACCGATCATGATGATGCCGTTTTCGTCGAGGTTCTTCGTGCTTTCTTCACTGACGTTGGGGATTTCACGGGTAATTTCTTCCGAACCCAGTTTCGTGTCGCGGGCATCACATTCGTATTCTTCGATGTGGATGGATGTGTAGAGGTCGTTCTTCGGGAGTTCTTCACTGAGGAGAACGGCGTCTTCGTAGTTATAGCCTTCCCAAGGCATGTAGGCTACGAGGATGTTGTAACCAAGAGCTAATTCGCCGCCGTCCGTAGCCATGCCGTCAGCCAGGGGCTGACCTTCCGTGACCCTTTCGTTCTTATAGACCAACGGGTGCTGGTTGATGCAGGTACTCTGGTTGGAGCGGACGAATTTGATGAGTTTATATGTATCGACAGAACCAGAATCCGTGCGGACCTGGATGGTGTCGCCAGTAACGCGGGATACGACGCCGCTGTGTTTTGCCAGGACGCAGACGCCGGAGTCACAAGCCGTCTTGTATTCCATGCCGGTACCGACGAGCGGAGCCTGTGTGCGCAGCAAAGGTACTGCCTGGCGCTGCATGTTCGCACCCATGAGGGCACGGTTGGCATCGTCGTTTTCCAGGAAGGGGATCATGGATGTACCGACGGAAACGACTTCCTTAGGCGATACGTCCATGAAGTCGACGCGGTCAGCCCGGAATTCACGGGTATCTTCACCGTGACGGCAGGCAACGCGTTCGTGGACGAAATGGCCATCTTCGGTCAACGGTTCGTTGGCCTGGGCGATGACGTACTGTTCTTCTTCATCAGCCGTGATGTAGTGGACATCTTCCGTAACGACGACCGTTTCTTTATCGACGCGGCGGTACGGGGCTTCGATGAAGCCGAATTCGTTGACTTTACCGAAGCAGGCCAGGGACGAAATCAAGCCGATGTTCGGGCCTTCAGGCGTTTCTACCGGGCACATGCGGCCGTAGTGGGAATGATGGACGTCGCGGACTTCGAACCCTGCGCGTTCACGGGACAGACCGCCAGGGCCGAGGGCGCTCAGACGGCGTTTGTGCGTGATTTCTGCCAGCGGGTTTGTCTGGTCCATGAACTGGGACAGCTGGCTGGAACCAAAGAATTCTTTGATAGCAGCGACGACAGGACGGATGTTGATCAAGACCTGAGGCGTAATGCTTTCGGCATCCTGGATGGTCATGCGTTCGCGGACGACGCGTTCCATACGGGTCAGGCCGATGCGGAACTGGTTCTGCAGGAGTTCGCCGACGCAGCGCAGGCGGCGGTTGCCCAGATGGTCGATGTCATCGACAGTTCCGAAGCCGTCCATGAGGTTGAGAAGATAGCTGATGTGGGCGATGATGTCTTCGCGGGTAATCGTGCGGTGGTCATACGGAAGGTCGCTGTTGTTGCAGATGATCTTGTAGACCGAGCCGTCCGTTTTTTCGACGAAGGCTTCGACGAGGCCGCCGCCGTCACCGGCGGGCGCACCGTCGGCGATTTCGCGATGGAAGACGCCGCTTTCGCGGATCCTTTCAACTTCAGCCGAGCCGATTTCCGTATGGGCATCGACGATGACTTCCCCTGTTTCCGGGTTGACGATCGGTTCGTGCAAGGTCAGGCCAAAGAGGCGGCGTTCCCAGCCGAGTTTCTTGCCGGCTTTGTAACGGCCAACGCGGGCCATATCATAACGGCGCGGGTCGAAGAAGAGGCCTTCAAAGAGATTGCGGGCACTTTCAACGGTCGGCGGTTCACCGGGGCGGAGTTTCTTATAGATTTCAACGAGGGCTTCGTCCTGATTTTCCGTCGTATCTTTTTCAAACGTAGCCTTCAGGCGTTTATCGTCGAAGAAGAGTTCGAGGATGTCGGCGTTCGACGACCAGCCCAGCGCGCGGATGAGGACCGTGACAGGAATCTTGCGGTTGCGGTCGATACGGGCATAGACGATGTCGTTGGCGTCTGTTTCCAATTCAATCCAGGCACCACGGTTCGGAATGACCGTCGAATTGTACAGGCGGATGCCCATCGGGTCGATTTCGTGGCCATAGTAGACGCCCGGAGAACGGACGAGCTGGCTGACGATAACGCGTTCTGCCCCATTGATAATGAAGGTACCTGTATCGGTAATCAGTGGGAAATCACCCATGAATACTTCCTGGTCCTTGATTTCACCTGTTTCGTGGTTGACAAGACGGATCTGGACGCGGAGCGGTGCGGCGTATGTCGTATCGCGTTCCTTACATTCACGAATGTCGTACTTCGGTTCCCCTAATTTAAAATTCTCGAAGGATAAAGACAGGTTACCCGATGCATCTTCGATGGGAGAAATGTCTTTGAAGATATCTTTCAGTCCCTTTTCCAGGAACCATTCGTAGGATTTATTCTGTAAATCCAACAAATGAGGCATTTTCAAGACCTCGTTAATCTTAGCATACGTGTATCGAGTCCTTTTCCCTACTTGTACAGGTTTGAACATGCTGATTCTTCACCCCTTATAAAAAGTAAATCATTATGATAGCGTTGTACAGCGCCGTGTAAAGCGACAAAAAAGCAAGGCTCTCAGACGATTTGAACCTTGCTTAATTTTTTGCTCACCGGAAGCGCTTCCTCCATGTATCTCATAATATCAATTGAACATTTTGCAATGAGTTATTATAGCATAGCAAAGCACTTCTGTCAATATTCTATTTTAACAATTTTCTAAAATCTACCCTTACTGATGAACCCGGGCCAAAGTATATTTCTTCTTCCCTTTGCGAACGATGACGAACTTGCCGTTGGAATTCTTGTGAGGTTTGACGATTTCGTCGAGGGACGTGACTTTGACGCCGTTGATGGTGACCGCACCGTGGGTGATGTCTTCGCGGGCCTGGCGTTTCGATTTGTAAATCTGGGAATCGACGAGCCAGTTGACGACGTCTTTATCTTCGTTGGAAACGTCGACAGTCGGCATCTTGCCGAAGGCCTGTTCCAATTCGCTTTCCGACAGGTCGGCGATGCTGCCGTGGTACAGGGCTTCCGTGATGTTCTGGGCTTCCTTCAGGGCTTCCGGGCTGTGGACGAAAGTCGTGACTTCTTCAGCCAGGCGGCGCTGGGCCAGTCGTTTTTCCGGTTCTTTTTCGACCGATTCGGCCAGGGCGTCGATTTCTTCCTTGCTGAGAAAGGTGAAGTATTTCAAGTATTTGACGACGTCCGCATCATCCTGGTTGAGCCAGAACTGATAGAATTCAAAGGGTGATGTCTTTTCCGGGTCGAGCCAGACAGCGCCGCCGGCGGTCTTGCCGAACTTGGTGCCGTCAGATTTCAGCATGAGGGGAATGGTCAGGCCATAGGCTTTGGCATCGCTGCCGTGCATCTTGCGGATCGTGTCGATACCGGCCGTGATGTTGCCCCACTGGTCGGCGCCGCCGATCTGCAGCTGGACGTCGTTATGGGAAAAGAGGTGTTCAAAGTCGATGGACTGGAGAATCTGGTAGGAAAATTCCGTAAAGGAAATGCCTGCTTCCAGACGGCTGGCAACGACTTCCTTGCTGAGCATGATGTTGACGCTGAACAGTTTGCCATAATCGCGGAGGAAATCGAGGAGGCTGATCTGGCTGAGCCAGTCATAGTTATTGACGAAGGTGATGTTTTCCGAATCGCCGAAAAGATGCATGAACTGAGCCTTCAATTTTTCGGCATTGGCCTTGATTTTATCGAGAGTCTGGAGCTGGCGTTCCGTCTTGCGGCCGCTCGGGTCACCGATTGCACCGGTACCGCCGCCAATGACGACATACGGATGATGGCCGGCATTGGCAAAGCGTTTAAGCATCATGAACGGAATCAAGTGGCCGATATGCATGCTGTCACCCGTCGGGTCGACACCGCAATAGAGGGAAATGCTCTTTTCTTCCGTGAGCTTACGCAACCCTTCTTCATCTGTCATCTGATTGACGGCACCGCGCCAAGACAATTCATCAATAATATTCATCGAATTCGCTCCTTTTGTATAAAAAATGATAAGTTACTCTTCATTATAACGACATGAACGTATTACGTCAATGATGGGCGCCAAAGGCGCCCGCTGTTCGCAGACCGCAGGCCGCAGGCCGCAAAACCACGCCACATTGGCCCGCTTGGTATATGGCTGACTATTCGCGGCGGGCTCGCCACGTGTGAGCCCCCTACCGATAATTACAGGAAGGCTATCGGCTTACGCGGTTGACCAGGAAGCCGCCGAGGATGGCCGCCGTGAGGGACGCGGCGGTGATGGCGGTCTTGGCCGTCATCAGGACCGGACTGCCGGGAAAGGCCAGGCCGGCGATGAACAGGGACATGGTGAAGCCGATACCGGCCAGGAGGCCGACGGCCCAGAAGTGTTTCATCGTCAGCCCTTCTGGCAGGGACGCTTTTTTCAAGGCCGTCAACAGCCAGACGGCCAGGCCGATGCCGATGGGCTTGCCCAGGACCAGGCCAGCCAGGACGCCCAGTCCCGGTGCCGACGCCAGGCCGGTCAGGCCGCTCAGGTCGAGGCGGATGCCGGCGTTGGCCAGGGCGAAGACGGGCATGATGACGAAAGCCGAGACAGGCGTCAGGGCGTGTTCTGCCCGCAGCAGCAAGCCTTCCCTTCCATCCTTGCCGGGCACGGCCGGCATGGCGAAGCCCGTGAGGACGCCGGCCATGGTCGGATGGATACCGCCGTAGAAGAAGGCCAGCCAGATGAGGATACCTCCCACAGCGTAAAACCAGGCTGATTGCCAATTCCTGCGGCACCCAGCCAGCATCAGCAGCCAGACGATGAGGCCGCCGGCCAGGACCGGAAGGTTGAGGGAACCGGCATAAAAGACAGCGATGACGACGATACCGCCGAGATCATCGACGATGGCCAGGGCCGTCAAAAAGACGACGAGGCTGCGCGGCGCTTTCGGAGCCGCCAGGGACAGGACGCCCAGGGAAAAGGCGATGTCCGTCGCCATGGGGATGCCCCAGCCACCAGCCGTCGGCAGGCCGGCATTGCACAGGCCATAAATCGCAGCCGGCACGAGCATGCCGCCTAAGGCCGCAGCCATGGGCAGCATCGCTGCCGACCGGGACTTCAGTTCTCCATAGAGGAATTCCCGCTTCACTTCGGCGCCGACGACAAAGAAGAACAGCGCCATGACGGCGTCATTGACCCAGTGCAGCAGGGACATGTGCGTCCCTGCCGGCAGCGGGGCCTGGAGCCAGCGTTCATAAGCGGGACCGAAGGGAGAATTAGAGATGGCCATGGCAAGTATCGCACAGGCAATGAGTAACAGTCCGCTTAACGATTCTCGTTTCATATTTCCTCCTTAACTAGGCGGGCCGCCCTTTGGGACGGCCCCTACGGGTTCGGACGGCGTTCGAGGATGACGCCCTGGCGGTAGGCTTCCAGCAGGGCCTTCAGGTCGTGGATCATCTGGAGGAGTTTCTTGCCGTTATCCGTGTCGCCGATCATGACGCGCTTCGGTTCCAGTTCGACCTGTGTCGATTCGGAATCGATGTCGACGTTGTTCATCAACGCCTGGTAGACATCTTCAAAGGGGTAGTGAGATTTGATGCGTATGCCGTGGGAGTTGAAGATGAGCGTGTAGCCGGCAATGCCCGTCGACCCCTGGTAGGCCTTGCAGAAACCGCCGTCGATGCAGATTTCCTTGCCTTCCGCCCTGATAGGGCTTTCGCCTTTCTTGACCTTGACCGGCGTATGGCCGTTGATGATGTGTCCCTGAGGCGAGTCGATGCCGAATTCGTGGAGGATCTTGATGCATTCGTCTTTATCGCGATTCAGGCGGTAGTAGGCATTCTGCGGTTCTTTCCACGTCGATTCGTCTATGATGTAACTCCGTTCAAAAGTCTTGACGATGCGGCCGGATACAGGGGAATCGGCACCGCACCAGAGGTACCACATATAGTCCAGGCTGTCAGTATCGCGCTGGTCATAAGCCCGGCGGATGAGGTGTTCCGCCTTATCCATGAAGGCTTTGCCCTTATACGGCTTACCGTCGAGGTAGATTTCCTTAAAGCTGCCGTCTTGGTTGAGGGGCAGGCCGCCGTGGAACAGGAGGTTGTTATTCATGCAGCGGTATAACGAGCCGTGGCTGTAGAGGAAGCGGATGTGGCGCTGCAGGCGTTCGCTTTCGGTAAATTCGGCCTGGATGTCGTTCATGAGCTGGTGTTCTTCCGGCGACAGCGTGTACGGGTCCTGGGGATTGACCGTCGGGAAGTCCTTGGTCTTCAATTCATACGTCTTGCCATCGAGAGTGATGACGCCTTTTTCCCAATCAATCTTGTGGAACAGCAGGCGGTCGTCCATATTGTAGTCGGGATGGCGGTAAATGGTCTGACCTTCCAGCTTGGCCACGATGACGTTGATGGCCTTGACCATGGGCTCAATGCCGTCGTCCTCTTTATACGTCTGCAAGGCAAAGAGGGCAAAGGGCCGAAGGCTGATGCCATAGCCGCTTTCTAATATTTCCATATTATGGTAACGGATGTTATTGCGCAGGACATTGGCGATGCAGGCCGCGTTGCCGGCAGCAGCACCCATCCAGAGGACGTCGTGGTTGCCCCACTGGATGTCCAGAGAATGATGATGCATGAGCGTGTCCATGATCTTGTCGGCATGAGCGCCGCGGTCGTAGATATCGCCGATGATGTGCAGGTGGTCGACGGCCAGCCGTTTGATGAGATTGGCCAAAGCGTAAATGAATTGGCGCGTACTTCCCGTTTCCAAGATGGTGTCGAGAATCTTCATGTGATAGACCAGCTGGTTCTGGTCTTCATCGGGCTGGGCGTGCAAGAGTTCATCGATAACGAAGCGGAAGACTTCCGGCATGGCTTTACGGACTTTCGACCGCGTATATTTCGACGACAAGAGCTTGGCCAGGTCGATCATCCGTTCCAGCGTCGTCCGGGCCCAGTCATCGTTGACCTTGCCTTCGCGGTAGAGCATGTTCAGCTTTTCCTTAGGATAATAAATAAGAGTCAGCAAGTCGTCCTGTTCGGCCTTGCTCATCTTGTCAGAAAAAATCATTTCCACTTTTTCGCGGATGACGCCGGAGCAGTTGTTGAGGATGTGATAGAAGGCTTCGTATTCACCGTGCAGGTCACTCATGAAGTGTTCTGTCCCTTTCGGCAGGTTGACGATGGCCTGCAGATTGATGATTTCCGTGAACGTCGCCGCCTGCGTGGGATACTCCTTGGACAGGAGCTCCAAATAGCGCAAATATTCCGGGGAATAGGTATCGTACGTTTCCATGTTGCGTACCTCTCTTTCTTATATAGTATATGTTGTATGGCTTATTTACTTTCTATTGTATATCATCATTGTCAGGGTGACTAGGTTCTTTTTCTGATTTTCGTCACCTTCCTCTCCATTTTGTTTAACCGGTGTATACAATTATTCCTCCAGCAAAAGACAAAGGGCCGTCTTCCCCCTTCTTCCTCAATAAGTATAGTTCTATTTATACCATGATTTTGATTTATATTGCAATTATTTTTAACGAATACCTCCCTTTAACTTACTATAACGTTTATCTTATACCTTAAAAATCCTTGAATTTTGACGTCCTCTTTCACATAGTGGCAATGCAGTGCCATCATGGAAAAATCTTTTCCTCATTGTGGTATTTGCAAGGACGGAAAAACATGCTATTATGTAATTGTAGAAATCAGTTTTAGGTATAATTAATTTTAAATGAGGTGATTACATATGAATAAGTATTTGGAATCTGTCATTGAAAATGTACGCACGAAACACGCAAACGAACCGGAATTCGTCCAGACCGTCGAAGAAGTCTTCAGCTCCCTGGACCCTGTCGTCGAACGCCACCCGGAATATGAAAAGTTCGACCTCCTCAACCGTCTCGTCGAACCGGAACGGCAATTCACATTCCGCGTCGTCTGGCAGGATGATGCAGGCAAATACCACACCAACACGGGCTACCGCTTCCAGTTCAACGGCGCTATCGGGCCCTACAAAGGCGGCCTTCGTTTCCAGAAGAACGTATACTCAGGCATCATCAAATTCCTGGGCTTTGAACAGATTTTCAAGAACGCACTGACCGGCCTGCCTATCGGCGGCGCCAAAGGCGGGGCTGACTTCGACCCGACGAGCAAGTCCGACGCTGAAATCATGCGTTTCTGCCAGAGCTACATGCAGGCTCTCTATCGCTACATCGGTCCCGATGTCGACGTACCGGCTGGGGACATGGGTGTCGGCGGCCGTGAAATCGGCTACCTCTTCGGCGAATACCGCCGCCTGAAAGGCTGCTTCGAAAACGGTGTCCTCACGGGCAAAGGCTTCAGCTTCGGCGGTTCCCGCATCCGTCCGGAAGCTACGGGCTACGGCGCCGTATACTTCCTGGAAAACGTTCTCAAAGACGACGGCCAGGACATCAAAGGCAAGACTATCGCCGCTGCCGGCTTCGGCAACGTAACCTGGGGCATCTGCAAGAAAGCTACGGAACTGGGTGCCAAAGTCGTTACCCTCTCCGGTCCGGACGGCTACATCTATGACCCGGACGGCGTCGCTACGCAGGAAAAGATCGACTACATCGTCGAAATGCGCAACAGCGGCCGCAACCGCGTCCAGGACTATGCCGATAAATTCGGCGTCGAATTCTTCCCGGGCGAAAAACCGTGGGGCCGCAAAGTCGATATCGTCATGCCGTCGGCTATGCAGAACGACGTCCATATGGAACAGGCTAAACAGATTGCTGCCAACAAGATCCGCTACTACATCGAAGTCGCCAATATGCCGACGACCAACGATGCCCTGAAATTCTTACTCGATCAGAAAGACATCATCGTCGCTCCGTCGAAAGCCGTCAACGCCGGCGGTGTCGCTACATCGGCCCTGGAAATGAGCCAGAACAGCGAACGCCTGGTATGGACTGCCAAGGAAGTCGATGACCGTCTCCACGAAATCATGAACACCATTTACCAGAACTGCAAAGACGCAGCTGCCCGCAACGGCCTGGGCCACAACCTCGTAGCCGGTGCCAATATCGCCGGGTTCGAACGCGTCGCCGACGCTATGCTGGCACAAGGTGTCTTCTAAGGTATACCTGAAACTGAATATATAGAGCGTGAAAAAAGGAGCTGTCGCATCGCGACAGCTCCTTTTTTCTGTAGGGGTCGCCACGTGGGCGACCCGTTCACGCAAATCCGTTTTCCAAGTATTTCACATATACCTAACGGGCTCGCCCTCTACAGCGGTCCGTTTCAGCAGCCGTCTTGCCATTCCTTGCAGTCATGACCTGACAGGCTGAAAAGGCATGTGCGAGCCCCTACAAACTACCTCTATCAGGAGAGGCTCTTCGCCGTGAACTCATCTTTCATCTGCTGGCGCAGGGCCGTGTCCTGGGCGAAGAGCAGGGCCAGGCGTGCCATGATTTCGGCGCCTTTGACGATGGTCGGTTCGATGGTCCTGGCCTTGACGGCATTGGCGATGTCCGTCGAGTGTTCCGGCATGGGGACGTCGCCCAAGGCCAGGTGGACGTGGACGGCCGGGCACTGATGGCTGACGTTGCCGACGTCGGAGCTGCCGCAATCCTTTGGTTCTTCGTAAGGGATCCCCATGGCCTGGAGGACCTGTTCCGACGCTTTCGTCGCCGCTTCATTCCAGACCATGTTATCGAATTTGCAGCCCATTTGGGTGACGTCATATGTCGTTTCCGTAGCAATGGCCGCCCCTTTGAAGCAGTTCATGACCTTGGCCACGACGGTATCGAGATATTCCCGTTCGCTGTGGCGGATACAACATTCGACTTCGGCGTAATCGGGGACGACGTTGGAGGCGGCCCCACCGTTTACGATATACGAGCCGATTCGCGTTTCCGGCCGGACGTGCTGGCGCAGCATATCGACGGCGTGCAGGGCCAGCATGGCCCCATTCAGGGCATTGCGGCCGTTCCAGGGTTCACCGGCGGCGTGAGCCGTCTGGCCGTGGAAGGCAATGCGGTAGTCGTCGAGGGCCAGGAAATGGGAATTGGCATTGGTCCGGGTCGGCGACACGTGGACCATGACGGCGAAATCATAGTCCTTGAAGACGCCCTGGTCGCACATGATGACCTTGCCGCCGCGCAGTTCTTCGTCCGGTGTGCCGATGAGGTCGACGTCGACAGGCAGATCCTTCAAATCCTTTAAGGCCGCAGCGGCCAGGAAGCTCATGGCACCATTGGCCGAATGGCCGCAGCCGTGGCCGACGCCGGGCAGGGCATCATATTCCGCCAAAAGGGCCATCTTGAAGACGGGTTTATCGGCCCGATGAGCGATGGCTCGGAAAGCCGTCGGCTGACCGGTGAACTGTTCTTCCACTTCCATGCCCAAAGAACGGCACAAATCGACGTAGTGCCGGCAGGCATGATATTCTTCACCGGACAGCTCCGGGTCGTCAGCAATGGTATAGTTGAGCTGAAAAGCCTGGGCTTCATGGGCTTTCAAAGCTTTCTTCAAATCTTCGAGGGTATTCATTTTCTAAAAAAACTCCTTCTATCCAATGATAAACATATATAAGGGAATGATGACGATGCCCATGACGACGGTGATAAAGCTGACTTCCGTCGAATAACGGACATCGGCGCCGACGGACTTGGCGACGACTGTCATCTGGGTCATGGCCGGCATACTGGCCTGCATAGTAAAGACCTGGGCCGACATGGGCGTGACCGGGATGAAGGGCAGGAGCACCAGGACGCAGGCCGGACAGACCAGGAAGCGGCCGACGAGGGCGCCGATGATGTCCCGGTCCCAGCGGACCGACGCCAGAGAAATACCCGTCATTTCAATGCCGATGACCATGAGCGACAGCGGCGTCGCCATATTGCCAACGTATTGGAACGACGTCAGCAGGAAATCAGGCAGCTTGATATTGGCCATAATCAGGACCAGGCCAGCCAAAAAGCCCAGGAGCGGCGGCGAAAAGACTTTCTTCAGGGTCTGCAGGGAAAACAAGGGCATATTCCCCTTGCCGCCCAGACTGTCGTTGACGATATGGTAGACGCCGAGGGTCCAGAACATGGTCGTGTTGGCCATGTAATAGAGCATGACCGACGGCACGCTCTGCGTCCCGAACAGGGCCAGGTTGACGGGCAGGCCGATGAAGATGGTATTGGCAATGAAAAAACAAGTGATGAAGACGCCCTGCCGGTCCTGGCGGATGTGCAGGACTTTGGCCGCTATGCGGCCGACGGCATAGGCCAAAAGGATTGACGCAAAGGGCAGGAGCAGGTCCGGCGCGATGCGGAGCAGCGAATCATGGGTAAAGTCCTTTTCCAGCTGGCAGAGCATGTATAAGGGCAGGCTTATCTTCATGACCAGTTTGGTAAAGACAGCGCTCATGTCCGGCCCGAACCAGCCTTTCTTGGCCAAGATGAAGCCGATGGAAATGATGAAGAGGACTTCAAAAATACCTTGTAAACCGTGCAATACGCCTTCCACGTTACCGCTTCCCTTCTAAATGATATAACTCAGGCCGCCGGTCGCGAAAGACATTGATGCGGCTGCGGATGTCTTTAATGACGGACAAGTCGATTTCGCCGGTAACGATTTCCTCACCGTCTCCTCCTTGGGCCAGCACTTCGCCCCACGGGTCGATAATCATAGAATGGCCACAGAAGCGGTAGTCACCGCAGGTACCGCAGCTGTTGACGGCGACGACGAAGAACTGGTTCTCAATAGCCCGGGCCCGATTGAGTATCTGCCAATGAGCCAGTCTGGGATGAGGCCAGGCGGCCGGGACAAAGAGGATCTGGGCACCGGCCAGGGCCGCCATGCGGACCCATTCGCCAAAGCGCAGGTCATAACAGGTAATCGACGCCATAGGGATGTCGCCCAGGAAGAAAGTATTCAAGTGATCTCCCGGCGCGAAGACCTTCTCTTCCCCACCAGGCGTGAATAAATGGCATTTGTCATACGATGAGACGCGATTCCCCTCTTCATCGACGATATACGTCGTATTGTACAGGCACCCGTCGTGACGGCGGACAATGGAGCCGCCGATGAGCTGGATATGACAGGACGCAGCCAGGTCCTGCAAAAACGCCTGGGCCTGGCGGCCCTCTTCATCGGCCAGGTCATAAACATCAGGCGGGTAGAACGACAGGTCCCACAATTCAGGCAGCACGGCCATATCCGAACCAGCCCTGGCCGCCTGTTGGACGCGGCGCCGGACCTGGTCGAAATTGGCCAGCCTGTCGCCGGGGACGATAGGAAATTGAATGAGTGAGATTTTCACTGCACTTCCCCCTTTCTTTAATTTTCATGTCAATTTAGCTTTATTATATACCATACTATAGTATGTAAAAAGTATTTTTTAGAATACCGCTGGACGACTTGAAAAGAGGCGGCCGCCTTGTTATAGTAAAATTAATTATCGCATAAAGAAGGGGTATCATGGAAGAAAATGAAAAGATGAAAGATTGGCTGACAGAACTCATGAGCTGTACAGCCTGTCACTTACGGGACGAAGGCAATCGCGGACCGACGCGCTATTCCGGCGATTGTGCGTCGCCGCTGATGTTCGTCGGCGAAGGGCCTGGCGGTGTGGAAGATGAATACGGCGTTCCCCTCGTCGGCCCGTCGGGGCAGCTCCTCGACAAGGCCTTGTGGAGCGTCGGACTCACGCGGGACCACGTCTATGTCACCAACATCGTCAAGTGCCGGCCCAAGAACAACCGCACGCCGACCCTGGAAGAAGGGCGCCACTGCGCGGACATCCATTTGGTCAAAGAAATCGAACTGGTCCAGCCGAAAGTCATCGTCTGCCTAGGCAAAGTCGCCTTCCAGTATTTCTATGGCCGCGCCGCCAGCATCATGCGCAACCGAGGCAAGTGGTTCACGTGGCGCGGCTATGACATCCTGCCGACGTATCACCCGGCCTTTCTCCTGCGCCAGACCGGCCACGAACTGGTCGAATCGAAATGGCAGGTCTACTACGACTTCAAAGCGGCTGTCGAAAAAGCCAAAGCCGCCATGCCCGACTATACCTATCAGAGCCCGGAAAAGCCGGACCTCCTGGCCCAATATGCAGCATTAAAAGAGAGCCGGCATTGGTAAATGGCCCTTGAAGGCTGCAGTTCGCAGGCCGTGTAAAAAAAGGCTGTCGCAGATGCGACAGCCCTTTTTTCTGTAGGGGCGCCACGTGGGGCGCCCCCCTAGAAACTCTGACGAAAAAGGTCACTACATGATGACCATACCCATCATCAGTCAAAAATACGGTCGTACAGGTGGCTCCGTTCGAGGAATTCTTCGACTGTCGGGAAGCCGAGTTTCTTCAATAATTCGATGACGTAGGGATTTTCCATGGGTGTCTTGTAGGCCGCCTGTTTGCCGTAGGCCTGGACGTTGACCTTGCCTTCTTCTTTCTTGATGATGGCCCGGGGACCGCCGACGCATCCGCCCAGACAGCCCATGCCTTCAAAGAAGTTGCCATCGCGGTTGCCGGCCAGGATGTCGTTGATCATGGCCTTGCAGGCCGGGACGCCATCGGCTTTGCGCGTCTTGATGTCGACTTTGCGGTCCGGGTTCAGCTGATGGACCGTTTCCGTGACGGCTTCAGAGACGCCGCCGGCATAGGCGTAGCAGATGCCCGCTTCCGAAGCGTGGGGCACGTTGTCTTCCGGCAGGGATGCCAGGTCGATGTCCGTAACCGTCAGGAAGTCGCGCAGTTCCTGATAGGTCAGGACGTAATCAATAGCGCCTACCAGGTCCGGTTCTTTCCGTTCAGCTTTCTTAGCCAGGCAGGGCCCGATGAAGACAGTCTTGGCATTAGGATGCAGGGCCTTAACTGTACGGCCGCCGGCAATCATAGGCGAGACAGAGCCCGGGACGTTGGGCAGGAGCTGGTGATAGAGCTTCTTGATCATGGCAATCCACATGGGGCAGCAGCAGCTGGTGAGCTGGAACTGGTCTTCATTGTTGATGTTCTTGTCGAATTCCAGGGCTTCTTTCAATGTCAGGATATCGGCAAAGACGGCGACTTCCAGCATACCCGTGAAACCCAGGCGCTTGAAAGCTGTCCGCAGTTTCCCCATGGTAACATCGGGACCGAACTGACCGGATACGGCAGGAGCAACCAAGGCGTAGATAGGGCCGTCGTAGTCGTGCAGTTCCTGGACGACAGGGATAAGGTCTTTCCGCGTCTTCAGGGTATCGAGCTTGCAGGCATCGACGCAGGCCTGGCAGCCGACGCACTGGCTGTCGTCGATGGAGATGCCATCGGGACCGGACGTGATAGCGCCCCAGTCACAGGCTTCCTGGCAGTGATGTGGTTCATCGGGCGGACAGAGACAGGGCTTGACCCGCCAGATCAGGGGATGGTCGTCGGGATGAGCCAGACAATCGATCAATTTCGGGTCACCATCGACACCGACCGGTTTACCGTCAGCAGCCCGTTTAAGCATCTGCTGGTACAATTCATCTAATGTTTTCATGAGGAACCTCCTTTGTGAACATCTGCTAACACAGACTAATACAGCTTTATTGTAGCAGATTTTTCGTTATTACAACAGTTTTATTTTAAAGATGCCCCTTCATTCAGAGCATACGTAGCGGCCATATGACGCAAAGAGTGAACACCAATATGGGGTATTCCTATCTTTTTGCACATTTTTGTCAGCCATGTATTCAGATAACTAGGACTTGCAGGAACTAGATGATCATGTAGTTATCAGGTAAATCATCTATTGCCTTCAGCAATTTCTTCAGCTGTTCTTCCTGAATAATGGGATAGTGATGATAACTCCATCCCTTGGATTTCGCCCCCGATGACAAAGGCTCCTTCGCCGTCGGATTCGGCTCCTACAAGAGCGAACATGCCGCAGCCCTCGGCGCCTCTAAATAACACGATTTCCTCCTTAGACAAAAAGGCATCCTTTGACTTGCAGCAGCGAGGGATGTCTTTTTGCTATTGTTTCTGAAATCTTATGGTCAACAGGAATAACACATGAAAAACCTTTATTGACAGGAGTATGAAAAGGGATTATACTGAGCTGTATTTAGCAAAATGCAGTTTCTTACAATAAAAAAGGGAGGCTATCATGCTATTCAAAACGATTAATCGCCACCTTCTCGGCAAGCCTTTGGAGAATACCAAACTCGAGGGCGAACAGATGCCAAAATGGAAGGCCCTGCCTATTTTCTCATCGGATGCCCTGTCATCCGTCGGGTACGGGCCGGAACAGATTGCCATCGTCCTGGCTTCGGTACCGACCTTAGCGACATACCGTTATTTCGGACCTATCGTCTTAGCTATCATTGCCTTATTATTCATCGTTGCCCTGTCCTATACCCAGGTCGTCCGGGTCAATCCGGGCGGCGGCGGTTCCTATGGCATCGCCATGAAATACCTCGGTGTCTACCCAGCCCTTACGGCAGGGGCGGCGCTTCTGGCCGATTACATCCTGACCGTTGCCGTTTCCATTTCTTCAGGGACGGCGGCGCTGGTCAGTGCCTTTCCGGTCCTCCACCCTTATCACGTCTACCTTGACCTCGGCGTTCTCATCCTGATGATGATCGTCAACCTGCGCGGTACCAGGGAGGCCTCAACCGTCTTCGTCTGGCCGACGTACTTCTTCTTGGCTGCCATGGGGATCACCTTAATCGGCGGCTTCTATCAAATCTGGAACGGCACCCTCACGGCTCATACCGTCGCTGTCGAAACGGTAGCCCCATTGAATCAGACCGCCTTGATGCTCATCGTCCTGCGGGCCTTTGCTAACGGCTGTAGTTCCATGACCGGCATCGAAGCCATTGCCAACGGCGTCACCATGTTCAAGGCGCCTCAGCAAAAAAACGCCATCGAAACGACGGCTATCATGGCCTGTATCCTGGCAATCATGCTCGGCGGCCTCGGTTACCTCATCATTTATCTTCACCTCTTGCCGACACAAGGCTACACCCTATTGTCCCTCCTTGTCGAAGATATCTTCAGCCGGACCTTGATTTACTACGTCATCCAGATTTTGATGATGGTCATCCTCTACATCGCCGCCAATACGGCCTACAACGGCCTGCCGCCGCTTCTTTCTTTCATGGCCGTCGACGGCTACGTCCCCCGCTACTTTGCCAACCGCGGTGAACGCCTGAGCTATTCTAACGGCATCCAAGTCCTAACGCTCATGGCCGGCATCTTGATTGTCCTCTTCCAGGGTAATATTGAGCACCTCATTTCCCTCTATGCCATCGGCGTATTCCTCTCCTTCACCATTGCCCAATCGGCCATGGTCGTCTACTGGAGACAATGCCGGGAACGAAACTGGCGCCTCTTTTCCGTCATCAACGGCTTCGGTGCCCTGGTCACGGCCTGCGTCGTCGTCATCGTCCTCATCACCAAATTCATCTACGGAGCCTGGATCATCGTCCTGCTCATCCCGACCTTGGTCTATATGTTCCTTAAAGTCCATCATCACTATGATGACGTCCGAGAACAGCTGTTGCTGACACCGGAAGAGTATACGAAAGTCATGACCACCGACTTAGGCCGCAATATCATCATCATCCCCATCGCGTCCCCGACTCAAGCCGTAGCCAAGGCCATTCGCTACGCCAAGATCATCAGCGGTTCGAAAGATAAAATCTATGCCGTCCACGTCTACAGCGACGATGAACGGGGTAAAAAAATCAAAACCTTGTGGCGCCAACTGGAACCCGACATCGAGCTCATCATGCTTCAATCGCCTTATCGGCAGTTGACGGACCCGCTCATCACCTTTATCCAAGAGCTGCGGAAAGAGACGGCTCCGAAAGATATGATTACCGTCCTCATTCCGGAATTTGAAACGAAAAAATTATGGCACCGCCTGCTTCACAACCAGAGCGGCTGGCTGCTAAGACTCCGTATCCTGCCTTACTTAGACGTCGTCGTATCGACAGTCCCCCTGCAGTTTACGAAATAGAAATCAAGTAGCATCTACAACAAAGCCCCGTCGAAGGAAATTTCTTCGACGGGGCTTTCTGTTATGGAACTGTCATCGGGAGATGGTCAGTTATTTTTTATAGAGCATGCGGACCGAATTGAGGACACACAGGGCGGATTTGATTTGTTTTCTTTTAAGTTGTTCTAATAATTGGCTGAGGAAGTCACTGATGTAAACTGTCCGGATGGACTTGTCCGTCTTTGGATTAGAGACTTCAGTACAACGAGATGATACATATTTCACAGACCTCTGAATACAGATTTTTTTCGCATCCCAGTCTATATCCGACCATCTTTACGGATTTTGTTGCCGTCCTTATCTTGACCTATATAGACCCGAAGCTCCCAATGACCATTTCCTCGATTGATTACAGTAGCCAACAATTACACCTCCTAAAAAAGAGGCTCACTTAGAGAGCCTCTTTGATATGCTACGATACTATAAATTGTATTTTTATTACCATTTCATTCATAAATCATTGCCCCTTTTTATTTTCCATAAAATCGCTTAACCATGCGGTTTATAGGCCCTTTAAAGCTTGTATTCCATAAATGTAGAGCTTGTATTCAGGGTCAAACTGCACCCCTCCTGCACCCCTTTTGAAGAAAAATCACTAAAAATCAGCGAAAATGTACAGTAAAACAATTACTCAGAAAATCAATAAAAAAGGCGGAAAAAGCTAGATTTTATCTGCTTTTCCGCCTATTGTTAACCATTATAAAAGGCCGTGAGGCCTTATTTTACCAGTATTTCAAGAAAATTCTTCGAAAACCTTTACAAACCGCATGAATACTGGTAAAATGAATAAGTAAAAGTTCATGCGGGTGTAATTCAGTGGTAGAATACGAGCTTCCCAAGCTTGGTACGAGGGTTCGATCCCCTTCATCCGCTCCAGAATAAAAAAAGGGCTGTCGCATGTGCGACAGCCTTTTTTTGTAGGGGCGCCCATGTGGGGCGCCCGCTCACACAAATCCGGTTCGCAAGTATTATCACTTTAAATTTAAAGCAACCTCTCCGGCCTTTCAGGCCACCTCCCCTATAAGGGGAGGCAAGAGCTAGTAGCCAGCTACTAGCCACGAGCCACTAACCACGAGCCACATTCCCTACTTAGCCGGCATAGCCGCGTTTTACGCCTTCACGGGCATCTTTTTCCCAATCTTCGAAATGTTCTTTAGCAGCCTTGCCAATCTGTTCGTCGTTGTTGTAATCGCCGAGTTCGGTCTGGACTTCATCTTCCTTGGCTTCGGAAGCGTTGACGGCTGCTGCGAAATCACGACCGTATTGGCGGCATGTTTCCTGGGTTGCCTGGTCCGGGTTCCACTGGCAGCGCAGGCCGTCGTTGACGACGTCGAAGCCGGCACCCTGGAGGAGAGCTGTAATCTGTTTGACAGCTTCACCGCTCCAGCCATAGCTGCCGAAAGCAGCGGCTTTCTTATTCTTGAATTTCAGGCCGCGGATCATTTCCATGATGCCGCCGATGGAGAAGAGGAAGCCATAGTTGATGGTCGGCGAGCCGACGAGGATGGCTTTCGATTTGAAGACTTCCGTAACGATGTCGTTCTTGTCATCGACAGCGGAGTTAAAAAGTTTCACTGTCAGCGTCGGATCCGTTTCGCGCAGGCCTTCGGCGATGCATTCAGCCATGCGGCGCGTGGAATTCCACATCGTATCATAAATGATGGTGATCTGGTTTTCCTGGTAAGCTTTGGCCCAATCCTGATATTTGGCGACGATTTTCAGGGGATCTTTGCGCCAGATGACACCGTGGCTCGGGCAAATCATGTTGACCGGGACACCCATCTTGAGGATTTCATCGATTTTCCGCGTAACCATGGGGCTGTAGAGGTTGAGGATATTGGCATAGTATTTCATGGCTTCCTGATAGAGTTCTGCCTGGTCTACGCAGTCATTGTACATTCTTTCGCTGGCATAGTGCTGACCGAAACCGTCGTTGCTGAAGAGGATGTTTTCGCCGGTCATATAAGTGAACATCGTATCCGGCCAATGGAGCATAGCGGCTTCGATGAAGACGAGCTGGCTGTCGCCCAGGTCCAGGGTATCGCCGGTCTTGACGTTGACGAAGTTCCAATCCTGGTGATAGAGGCCGCGCAGGATGGCTTCCCCTTTCTTGGTGCAGTAAATCGGCGTATCCGGGATTTCCCGCATCAGTGCCGGCAAAGCGCCGCTGTGGTCGTTTTCATTGTGGTTCATGACGATATAGTCGATGTCTTTGAGGTCGATTTCCTTCTTCAGGTTAGCGACGAATTCGTCGTCAAAGGGTTTCCAGACCGTATCCATGAGGACCGTCTTTTTATCGCGGATCAAGTAGGAGTTGTACGAAGAGCCCTTTTCTGTCGAATATTCATGGCCGTGGAATTCGTTCAATTCCCAGTCGATTTTACCTACCCAAGTCACTTTTTCTGTAATTTTTTTACCCATGATGATCGTCTCCTTTTCAGTTATCTCTATATGATAAAATTATTCTAACGTAAGCAACAATGCCATTTTAAAGGGTCCATCGGCAGTGATGGCATGGCGGCCGTTCTTGGCAAAAGCAAAGTTTTCGCCGGCCTTGATTTCATGATCTTCGCCTTCATAGCGGATGACGGCTTTGCCTTCCAGGGCAAAAATCAAGGCTTCACCGGGAGCAGCGTGTTCCGAAAGACCTGTGCCGGCGCCGAAGCTCATGACAACGAATTTGACTTTAGGCGACTGGATAATGTCGCGGTTGATGATCTTACCATCCTGATAAGGCACGAGGCCTGCCAAAGAGAAAATCTTGCCTGCATCGATGTTCATAAGGAATTCCTCCTCTACTGTAAGTTCCGTATAGACCGCCCCATCGCGGCTCTTCATGCCAACGGGTACGGACGGCGGTGCGATGATGGCCTGACCAGCCACCAGATTATGTTCTTCCCCCGGCCAGTGAACGGTCAGCGTACCGTCAGCGACATAGAGGAGTTTCGCCTGCCTGTAGATTTCCGGACTGATGTCCGTACCGGCAGCCAGGGAAAAGTAAAAGACTTGATACTGGGCTTCATTGACCAGTTCTTTAGAAATCGTACAGCCGGCCACTGGGGCATTATCACGGCTGATAGAAAAGATATGGCCTTTCGTTTCTTTCATTCCACTCACCTCGTTTTTTCTTTCCCTTCGATGTGTTAAGTATACGTTTTTTTCATCATTATGTCTGTTGTAATTACAACAGATAATAGAATTTCTCAATTATAAAAAAAATAGGCGTCGCATTAAGCGATGCCTATTTTTAGCAGCCAGCAGTCAGCGGTTAGCAGATAGCTTTAAATCAACCTCTCAGACCGCCTTCGGCGGCCAGCTCCCCTATTATGGGAGCCTTGAGGACTGCCTCTACGAGCTGCTAGCCACTAACTGCTAGCCACTAGCCACTAAAAAAAGACCTGCCGTGTATGCGGTAGGTCTTTTTTTCATCCTCACTGGATTTCAATGGTGTTGGTCGGTTGTGCCTGTTGGGCATCTTTCGGGAGAGTTACGGTCAGGACGCCATCTTTGAAAGCAGCCTGGATACCTTCTTTCTGAATACCTGTGACAGGGAACTGACGGCAGAAGGACGAACTCGAACGTTCTTTGCAGATGTAGTTGTGCTGTTCGTCTTGCGAATCCTTCTGTTCGTTGTGGCTGGCAGCCAAAGTCAGGACGTTGTTGTCGTAGCTCAGATGGATGTCTTCTTTCTGGACGCCCGGCAGATCAGCGGTCATAACGTATTCGCTGCCTTTGTCTTCAATGTCGACTTTCGGCATCGTGCTGGAGAATTCACTCGGCCACATGAAGCGATTGAAGAAGTTATCAAAAACATCGGGAACGGAAAATTCATTATCAACAACTGGGAATAAGCTATTCATAAGTCATGCCTTCTTTTTACGTAAGTTTGAACACCATATATCAAACATTGAATACAAGGGAGTTTGGCGGGTGCCCCACGTGGGCGCCCCTACAATTATTTGACTTCAATGCGGTGGGCTTCAGCCACTTTCTTCGGGTCTTCTTTCGGCAGGGTTACGGTCAGGACGCCGTCTTTAAAGGCTGCCTGGATGCCATCTTTCTGGATGTTGCGGACCGTGAACTGACGGCAGAACGTATGGCTGCTGCGTTCTTTGCGGATATATTTCTTCTTATCGTCTTTTTCATCTTTCTTTTCTTCGTGTTTAGCCGTCAAAGTCAGGATGTCATCGTTGTAGCTGACGTTGATGTCTTCTTTGGCAATGCCCGGCAGGTCCGTCGTCAGGATGTAGGCCTTATCGGTATCTTCGATATCTACCTGCGGGACGCGGTAGTTGCCTTCTGTCGGATTTTCAAAGCTGTTGAAGAAGTTGTCAAAAATCGTATCAGGGAATACAAAATCACTGTTCGTTACAACTGGAAATAAACCTTTCATCATAATCATTACCCTCTTTCAACACATCGTTCATTGTTGCTATGAGTGAACCTTCTTTTCAGTTCTGTTCTTTTGACCTTTTTGCTTATCTCTCTGTAACCTCTTCCTGATTACAGCTATATCATAGACCCTATTAGCACTCTTGTCAAGTGAGTGCTAATAAAAAATTTCAAAAAAAGTGCTGTCGCGTAAACGACAGCACTTTTTAGTGGTTAGCAGCTAGCCGTTAGGGGCTAGTAAAAGAAACCTCTCCGCCCTTTCAGGCTACCTCCCCTGTTAAGGGAGGCAAAGAACGCGGTCTGCGGTCTGCGAACGGCGGGCCGCCCTTTGGGACGGCCCCTACGAGCCACTAAATTACTTATCCTGCGGGACGAGTTGTTTGCCCGGTTTTACGAAGATCCAGGCTACGATGGCGATGATGCCGAACAGGGACGTTGCCGTGAAGGCGTTGTTCCAGCCGTAGTTGGTGACGAAGAAGGCCGTGACGATAGGAGCCAGGACGCCGCCGATGTTGCCCCAGAGGTTGATCCAGCCGGAAACGGAACCGGTGTATTTACCACCCAGGGAGATGACGGAAGACCAGCTGGCGCTCATAGCAAAGCCCAAGGCACCGAGGGAAACGGACATCCAGAAGATGTTCATGGCCGGGTCAGCCGTATGGGATGCGATGTACAGGCCGAGGGATGTAACGGCGACGCCGGCCATAGCCGTGACGGTGCGCATCTTATACTGCATTTCGCTGTGGCTGCCATTGGCAATCTTGTCGGAAACGAAGCCGGCCAGGAAGACCATAGCCATCAGTGCGATCCAAGGGCAGGAAGCCCAGAAGCCCATGGATTTCAAGGACATGTTGTGAACTTCAGTCAGGTACATGGGCAGCCATGCCAGGAAGACGTACATGATGTAGTCGACGACCATGAACTGGATGCCGACAGCCCAGAACTGAGTCGAGCGGAGGAACTTATGCCAGGGAGCGACGGCTTTCTTCAGGGAGTCAGCCGAACGGCCTTCGTTGATGTATGCAGCTTCTTCAGCATTGACATAGGGACTGTCTGCCGGATTGTCGCAGGCGAAGCGGTGCCATACCCAGGCCAGGGCGACGCCGACGAGACCGAAGATGATGAAGACGGCGTGCCAGCCGAAGAGCCCCATGAGAGCGACCGTTGCGACCGGGCCGACGACGGGGCCGAAGAAGGTCCCTAACAGGATGGACGAGCTGGCCTTGCCTTTTTCGTGTTTATTGAACCATGTAAAGGTAGCGGCCCCTAAGGACGGAAAGACAGGGCCTTCGCCGATGCCGAAAGCCAGGCGGACAGCGGCGAAGCTGATCTTGCCTTTAGCTAAAGCCGTCAAGGCCGTGAAGACGGACCACCAGAGGATGGCCAAAGCCCCGGTCTTGCGCATACCGAACTTTTCAGCCAAAATACCGCCAGGGACCTGCATCAAAGCGTAGCTGGCGAAGAAACAGGTCTGAATGAAGCCCATGTCGATTTTCGTGAAGCCGAATTCCTGCATGATGACCGGCGTCGCGACGGAAAGGTTGACGCGGTCCATGTAAGCGACGAAACTGATTAAGAAGATTAAAAACGCGATTTTCCATCGGAAGTTTGTCATCGTGCCGGCAACAGCCCGCGTTTCAGCTGCAGCGGTCATGATCTTACCCATTGCTTTTTCCATAGCCAATACCTCTTTACATGAATACCAAAATACCCAAGAAATAATTTAATAATGAATACTGTACGAGGCACACTCAGAGGATATAAAAAACCCCTGCTGCTCCAGTGGAGCAACAGGGGCGATGATTCGCGGTACCACCCTGTCATTATACTCAACGTCTTTGACAGACATCCTATAACGCGGGATTGCGTCTGTACCTCAATTCCCTAGAAAAACAGTCAGTACAGAAACTCCCGGGCGAAGTCGGACGATTGCACCTCGCCGGATTCACAGCACCGCCGGCTCTCTGAAGAGGATCAGGATTCGTCTTTTACCCGTTCATCGTCATTATATCCGCACTGCTTTCACAGTGCTCTGTTTGTGTGATGTGCCTATTATCCCTGAAAAGAGGCTGGTTGTCAAGGACTTTTGTTAATATTTTTAAATTTTCTTTCGTTAAACGTTATATTTTCAATTTAGTTAAACGTTTTTATTACCAATTTTCCAGAAAGACTTTATTTTTTGTAAAGCATGCGTACCGAATTGAGGACACAAAGGGCGGCGACGCCGGAATCGGCAAAGACGGCAGCCCACATGGAAGCATAACCGGCAAACCCGGCAATCATGACGACGCCTTTGACGCCTAAGGCAAAGACGACGTTTTCCATGGCAATCTTCATGGTTTCCCGGGACAGGTGGAGTGCTGCCGGTACGGCGCTGACCCGGGACTGCATGAAGACGACGTCAGCCGCTTCGACGGCTGCATCGGCACCACTGCCCATAGCAGCGCCGACATCGGCACCGGCCAGGACAGGTGCATCGTTGATGCCGTCGCCGACGAAGAGGACCGGCCCGTATTGCTTACGCAGGGCATCCATCTGATTGACTTTATCCTGCGGCAGCAGCTTGGCCCGGACGTCGTCGATGCCCGTCTTAGAGGCGATGTAATCTGCGGCTTTCTGAGAATCACCGGTAAGCATGGCCGTCGTGATGCCCATGCGGGAAATAGCCTTGACGGCGTCGACAGCGTCTTCTTTGATGGTGTCCGAAATGACCAAGCGGCCGGCATAGGCCCCATCGATGGCGACGTACAGTTCCGAGCCGTACTCGACGTCGTCCATGGCCGGCAGGACGATGTGGCGGGTATCCATGAGCTGGCGGTTGCCGCAGAGGACGCTATGGCTGCCGACCTGGGCTTTCAGGCCCTGCCCGGCGATTTCTTCCATTTCCGACGGCTCGGTCAGGCTCAGGCCCTGTTCACAGGCCTGGGCGACGACACTGCGGGCAATGGGATGGTTCGACGCCTGTTCTGCCGACGCGCAGAGGCAGAGGACGTCATCGGCACTGCGGTTATCGGCCGGAACGACCTGGTGGACGACGAAGTTACCTTTGGTAATGGTACCGGTCTTATCGAAGACGACGGCGCCGATGTGCTTCATCTGTTCCATGGCAATACCGCCCTTGAAGAGGATGCCCTGTTTCGACGCCGCACCGATACCGGCGAAGAAGCTCAGGGGTACGCTGAGGACCAGGGCGCAGGGGCAGCTGATGACCAGGAAAGTCAAAGCCGTATAAATCCAGTAGTGCCACTGACCGGTCACCAGGGACGGGATGATGGCCGTAGCCGCGGCGATGGCGACGACAGCCGGTGTATAGATGCGGGAAAAGCGCGTAATGAAACGGTCGATTTTCGGCTTGCGCGCCGCTGCCCGTTCGACGGATTCCAAAATCTTCGTGACCATCGATTCTGCCAGGGGCTTGGTCACTTTGACGTGGAGGACGCCAGACGTATTGATGCTGCCCGACAGGACTTCCGAGCCTTCCCGGCAGATGACCGGAACCGGTTCCCCTGTCAGGGCCGACGTATCGATGAGGCTTTCGCCGGCCATGACGACACCGTCCAAGGGGATGCGGTCACCGACGCGGACGACGACGACATCACCGGCAGCAGCGTCCTTGGCCGGGATGGTGACCGTCGAGCCATCGGCCGTTACGCGATGGACGACTTCCGGGCGCATATCGATGGCGGCGGCCACCTGCTTGCGGCTGCGGTTGACGGCCCGGTCTTCCATGGCTTCGCCGATGCGGCTGAAGAGCATGACGGCGACGGCTTCTGGATAGTCACCGATGGCAAAGGCGCCGATGGTAGCCACGGCCATGAGAAAATTTTCATCGAAAGGCTGGCGCTTCATGATGTTTTCTCCAGCTTCCCGCAGAACGCCGTAGCCTAAGAGCAGATAGGCGATGATATAGGCGGGAAGGGAAAAATCATCGGGAATGATGCCGGCCAGGTAGGTGACTAAAAAGAGCACCGTCCCGGCGACGAGGGTCCACAAGGGACTTTCTTCTTCGTCATCATCGTCGTCACCGCAGCAGCCGCAAGTGCCGACAGCATCCATTTTGACGGCTTCGTCTTCGTCGTGATGGCCGTTGCAGCAGGAACAGCCCTGGTCTTTCAAAAATTCTTCTGCCATAGATATGCCTCCTTCAGGGACTCACTTTTTATTCGCCTTCATGATACCATTAAAGTTAAATATGTTCAAGCGTTCATATGTTATCTACACATACTTTTTAGGCATACCCTCCCCTATTTGCCGTTTATCCAGCCCTGTGCGATAATAAGGTGTACTTTATTATCGAAAGAGGGGTTGATACTATGAAAATCATGATTACCGGCATCGGCGGCGTCGGGGGATATATCGCGTCCGTCCTCTGTGCCAATTATGATGACGTAACACTCATTGCCCGGCGGAAGCGCAAAGAATCGCTCCAGACAAAGGGCCTCGTCGTCCACAGTGACTTCTTCGGCGACCACACGGCCCATCCGGCCGTCACGGACGATCCCGCCTCGGCAGGCATCCAGGACGTCATCTTCGTCTGCGTCAAGAATTATTCCCTGGAAGCGGCTCTGACGGCGGTCCTGCCCTGCATCGGCGACGATACGATCGTCGTCCCTGTCCTCAACGGCTTCACCTATCACGATACGGCAGCGGCCCTCATGAAGCGCGGAAAAATCGTCGATTCGGCCATCTACATCACGTCATCTTATAAAGAAGACTACTCCATCCGCCAGGAAGGGCGCTTTGCCCGTATTTACATCGGCTCGGACGACGCCGATGCGACGAAGAAAGTCTACGGCATCCTCAACCATCCAGGCCTGACCTGCTGCATCGCCGAGAACATCACCGTCGAAATCTGGCGCAAATTCATCCTCAACTGCGCTTATAACGTCCTGACGGCGTACTATCGGACATCCATCGGCGGCGCCCTCTCCCAGCTCCATGGCAGGGAAGAATTCCGGGCTCTCCTGCAGGAAGCCTATGACGTCGGCAAGGCCGCCGGCGTCCCCCTGCCCGACGACATCGTCGACGACCAGTACGACCGCATCTTAGGCAGCGACGACATGGATGCCACGAGCTCCCTCGAGCGGGACATCGCCGCCGGCCACCAGAGCGAACTGGATACCTTCAGCGGCGCCCTCATCCGCCTGGCCCGCCAGTACGGCGTGCCCGTGCCCATGTCGGAGAAATGTTACCGGGCGTTGGTGTAGGGGCGCCCATACGGGCGCCGCAGGCCGCAGTGTAAAGCCCCGTTAAGTGGTTAGTGGCTCGTGGCTAGTGGTTAGGGGCTGGCTTACGCATTACTGTAGCAAGACCCCTCAGACCGCCTGGAGCGGCCAGCTCCCCTTCTCAGGGGAGCCACTACAAACTGCAAATTACAAATACGAAAAAGAGAGGCTGTCGCATCGGCGACAGCCTCTCTTTGTAAGCGGTTTTATCTCATACTGTTTTATACTATTTCTATACGTGTTTCAAAAGGAGGAGAGTTCTGTTAGGAAACTCTTTGACTATCTGAGGATGGCGCCAGAGATAACCATCTGCTGTACCTGGTTGGTGCCTTCGTAGATCTGAGTGATCTTAGCATCGCGCATGTAGCGTTCAACCGGATATTCGCGAGTGAAGCCATAGCCGCCGAATACCTGGACAGCATCGGTGGTGACCTGCATAGCTACGTCAGAAGCATATTTCTTAGCGATAGCTGCATCTACGGAGTAGGATTTAACGTCAGGCTGAGCCATTTTCCAAGCTGCTTTGTAGACAGCGAGGCGAGCCGTTTCGATTTTGAGTTTCATGTCAGCGAGCATGAAGCTGATAGCCTGGAATTTAGCGATCGGTTTGCCGAACTGTGTACGTTCTTTAGCATACTGAACAGCTGCATTGTAAGCACCTTCAGCAATGCCGAGAGCCTGTGCGCCAACGCCAACACGGCCGCCGTCGAGGGTCATCATAGCGATCTTGAAGCCTTCGCCTTCTTTGCCGAGGAGGTTTTCAGCCGGAACTTTTACGTTCTGGAATACGAGTTCACGCTGTACGGAAGCGCGGATACCCATTTTAACTTCTTTTTTGCCATAGGTAAAGCCTTCCATGCCTTTTTCGAGGATGAAAGCGCTCATGCCTTTAGCGCCTTTGGATTTGTCCGTGGAAGCGAATACGACAGTAACGTCAGCTTCGCCGCCGTTGGTGTTGAAGACTTTGGAGCCGTTCAAGGTGTAGCTGCCATCTTCGTTTTTCGTAGCGACTGTGGAGCCGTTCAAAGCGTCGGTACCAGCATTCGGTTCGGTGAGGCCGAAAGCGCCGAGTTTTGTGCCTTCTGCGAGGGGTTTGAGGAATTTAGCTTTCTGTTCAGCTGTGCCAAATTTCCAGATCGGCCAGGAGCAGAGCATAGTGTGTACTTCAAAGCTGAGTGCGATGGAGGGGTCAACTTTAGCTACTTCTTCGCAAGCAACTGCGAGGCTGAGGAAGTCAGCACCTACGCCGCCGTTTTCTTCTTCCCAAGGAATACCGAGAAGGCCGAGAGTACCCATTTCGTCGAGGATAGCGCGGTCAAAGACTTCTTTTTCGTCGCGATCTTTGACAGTGGGAGCTAATTTTTTTTCTGCAAAATCTTTTGCGAGATTTGCGATATCTTGCTGTAATTCAGAAAGTTTGAATTCCATGATTGAGTTTCCTCCTAAAAGATTGTATATATGGTTTTTATTTAAAAACGGCAGAGCCGTCTTTAAAGCGTCATGAACAGCCCACAGCCCGCACAACGCGGGCTGCAAGCTGCCATACTGTCTGCCGGAGCAGGCAATTTATCCTGTAGCAGGCACCTTTCGGAGTCCCGCCCAGATGGCTGATGGATCAGGCGATTCTTAGAGAATTTCCGAGAAAGCCTGGATACGGGTGCGGAGCTGTTCGAGCGACGGAGATTCGATGTCGAGGTCGAGGACGGTGTAACGGACACCGGCTGCTTCGAATTCCGGTTTGTAAATCGGATAGTCGAATTCTTCCGGATCGCAGAAGCGCATCATGCAGATGACGACAGCGTCAGCATTGTATTTCTTGGTCATGTCGATGAGCATCTGGCCACGCGGTTTGTCTTCGTTCAAAGCGAGCGGGCAGCCATCGAAGTCCTGCCACTGCTGAGCGAGCTGTTCGAGGGGATCGATGCCGGACGGTACGTCTGTACGGAACTGGCGGGATTCCTGAGCGAGGTCGTCAGCGACGACAGCGATGTTGAATTCGCTGAAGATGTCGAGGAATTCATCCGGTTCTGCCATGATACCGGAGAGGATGACTTTTTTGCCATTCCACGGCTGTACCGGTTCTTTCTTGACAGCGTCGATAAGTTCGCGGACCAAAGCGGTGTGTTCAGCTTTGTCCATGAACCAGCGGGCTTTGATGACGTCATGGCGTTTGACCGGAGTGAAGATCTGCGGGTACTGAGCAGCTACGTCGCAGAATTCACGCATAACCTGACGGTTTTCGTTGTATACTTTGATAGCTTCCTGGATAGCCAGGTCGGAGATTTTTACGTTGAGGATACGTTCCAATTCAGTGCGGACATGTTCGTATTCAGCTTTGAGGAAGTCGACAGCCGGGCGGATCTTACGGTTCTGGGGCTGTGTGAAGACGATGACCGGAGCTTTGCCGTGCCATTTCTGGCTCATGCAGCGGAGGGTATCGCAGGGAACGGAGAAGATGACAGCGTCGAGGCAGTCATACGTGCCGTTGAGCTGGAGTTCCATGTCAGCCTGCATCAAGGAACAAGCGAACGGAGGAAGGTATGTACGAGCTGCGGAGATCTGCGGGTTCTGGGAGCCGAACATGCCTACCGGGAGATAGCCTGCAGCGTATACGATTTCTTCCGGAGCGTAGTAAGGCATCATGCCTACGAGGCCTTTGCCCTGTTTTTTATAATTCAAAACCGTCTTCTGGGGATGGTTGGATACTTCCTGTAATTTGCTGATAAGTTCGTCGATCTGACTCATTAGTGGTTTCCTCCTTCATTGGCTTTTTTGTCTGCCATCATTTCTGCCAAAGCTTCTACGCGGGTATCGAACTGTGCTTCCGAGAAGTTACGAGCATCGGTCTGGTCGCCGTCGAAAATGACATACGGTACGCCGAGGTTCTTCTGGACGCGCTGGCCACCTTCGTTGTTGAGGAGGCTCATGTTCTTGCAGGAACGGTTCTGATGCATGATCAAGCCGTCGCATTTGCCGTCGCGGACAACTTTTTCAAGAACAGCGCCGCGCTGTTCGAGGCAGCAGTTGATATATGTACGGGAATAAGCTTCTGCCATGGATTCGAGGTCGCCCGGTTCGTAGGAAACGTCCCACATGCCAGGATAAGCGGAACCAGTCATGAGAGCGCCCTGACCTTTGAGTTCTTTGAAGGTGTGGCCGAGAGCGATCCAGACAGCGATACCTTCCCAGGTAACACGGGATTTTTCGTTTTCACCGAAAGCCCATTTCTTATTAGCTACTTTTTCGTCCAATTCTTTGAGGAATTTGTTGAACGTGATTTCCGAGTAGTTCAAGGAGCGGGCAGCAACGGCGAGGCCCATGTAGTTGAAGAGGTCGAAGCCGTTGAGCGGCGACGGTTTGTACTGGAAGTACGTAGCGATTTTGTTCCAGGCAGCGATGGAGCGCTGTGTCTGTTTCTGTACTTCGAAGAATTTGTCATAGTCGAAGGGACGGCCGCAGAGGTCTTCGAGCTGTTTGATAGCGTGTTTGAATTCGCCGACGATGTACTGTTTAGCGTGTTTCGTAACAGGGAATTCATGGTTGAACGGTACGTCGATGTTGATGAGAGGTACGTTCAATTCTTTAGCCAAGTTTTCATACCATTTGAGCAAGGTATTGCAGATGTTGTTGCAAGTGAGGACAACATCCGGAAGGGGAATCGGAGAAGCCGGGGAGTTTTTGAGGACTTCCGGCGTTTCGCCTGTCAGAGCCTGCTGTTTGAGGAGTTCCATGTAGCCCATGTTGACGCGGCAGTAGGAACAGATGTCCTGGTTGTAACCTTTGTTTTCAGCAACTTCGAGCATGGCCGGAGCACCGTGACGGGCACCGATACCAGCTGCGTGAGTTTCCGGATAGACGATGGCGATGTCCATAGCCGTGCAGAATTCCGGAGGAGCGACAGAAGCGGACCAGCAAACGAGGCGGCCTTCTTTTTTCGCTTTACGTGCGTCTTCATCGACTTTCGGCAAGAAGTAACCAAGGGCTTCCTTGGAGCTCATGCTTTCAATATCTACTGTTTTTTCTTCACTCATGATTTTGTTCTCTCCTTTGACTTATTTCTTGATTTTATCATAAGCAATCAAAGCAGCTCCGAGAGCACCCACCGCTTGGGGATGCAGAGCGACTCTGACAGGAATACCTAATTCTTTCGATACGGCATCGACGACGCCGGGATCGCGGGAGCCACCGCCGGTCATGGTCAGGTCTTCACCGACACCGACGCGGCGCACGAGAGCGCAGGCTTTGGCGGCGATGGACTGATGGACACCGGCTACGATATCTTCTTTCGGGACATTCTTGGAAAGAAGGGAAATGACTTCCGATTCAGCAAAAACCGTGCAGGTACTGCTGACGGCAGCGGGATGCTTCGATTTGAAGTACCAGTCCCCCATTTCAGACATGGGGATTTCCAGTACCTTCGACATGACGTCGAGGAAACGGCCCGTACCAGCGGCGCATTTGTCGTTCATGGCAAACTGCATGACCAGGCCCTGGCCATTCAATTTGATGGACTTGACGTCCTGACCGCCGATATCGAGGATGGTCGTCGTACCGGGGCATTCAAAGAGGGCCCCTTTGGCATGGCACGTGATTTCGCTGACTTCGCCTTTGGCGCAGTCGACATTGAAACGGCCATAGCCTGTGGCGATGATGTTCGCCATGTCTTCAATTTTTAAGTTGGTATCTTTGAAGACTTCGTCCAAAACGCGTTCCGGACCGGTCGAACCGGTGCCGATTTCAACGACGGCATGGGCGACGATCTTCTTGCCATCTTCCAGGATGACTGCCTTGGAAGAAGAAGAACCAACGTCGATTCCGAGAGTATACACAGTTTTCACCTTTCTTTATAAAAAATCAATCATTAAAAGGGTTGGGATTGCTGCGATTGATGGGAGCTACGGTCTGGACATATTCGACGAGGATGCCGGCGTCCGTGCTGGGACGGCGGAAGTTGACGATGATATCGTCCGTTCCCCGGACGGCTTTCTTTTCGAGCATGCAACCAGGCTTCTGGCTTTCCATAATCTGACGTACCTTTTCGACATCATCCACTTCAAAGGCGATATGAGCGATACCTCCCCTGCCATGATTGAAATCTTTGAGGACCCCTTCACGGGGAATAATGAATTCGATAGGCGTACTGTTTTCACCTTTTTTAGTGAAAATGAGATCCGCATGGTAGGCGTCGACGAAACCGGAATAATCCACTTCCAGACCATTGGTCTTGATGAATTCATGGGCCTTTTCCAAGGTCGGCAAGACGATGCCGATATGGTGCAGGCGCATGGGATGCCATGTTTCGTTGAACTTCCCTTTTTCCGGGCCGAGATTCTTAACGAAAGGATTTTCGCCGCGGCCGGTGATAGGTGCTGTCGTCTGAACATATTCAACGAGGATACCCTGGTTGGTTGTCGGGCGGCGGAAGTTGACGATAATGTCGTCCGTACCCTGGACAGCTTTCTTTTCTAACATGCATCCCGGACAATCTGCTTCCATTTCCTGGCGGACAGCTTCGACATCGTCCACTTCGAAGGCGATGTGGGCAATGCCGCCGCGGCCACCATTGAATTGGGTAAGCACACCGGAGTGCGGGATAATCATTTCAATCGGGCTGGCAAATTCACCAAACTTAGTGAAAATGAGATCAGCCTGGTAAGCATCGACATAGCCGGCATAGTCGATTTCAAGTCCATTATTCTGCATGAATTCATGGGCTTTTTCTAAGGTCGGCAGGACAATGCCTACGTGGTGGAGTCGCATAGGTTTCATTTTTTCAACCCCATCGGGCCGTCCTGGAAGAGGCGGGCATCCATGAGTTTCGGATTATCAATGATCGGCTTGAAGTCCATGTGAGCGAGGATATCTTTTTCAATATCGATGCCCGGTGCGACTTCGATGAGTTTCAAGCCTTCTTTGGTCAGTTCAAATACGCAGCGTTCCGTGATGTAGAGAACGTGTTTGCCGTTGCGGGCTGCATAAGAACCGTTGAAAGTGATCTGGTCGACAGCTTTGATGAACTTCTTGGCTTTGCCTTCCTGGAGGATCTTGACTTTGCCGTCTTCGACAGCGATTTTCAAGCCGCCAGCCGTGAAGGTGCCGCAGAAGTAAACATTCGGTGTCTGCTGGGAAATGTTCGGGAAACCGCCACAGCCGGCAACGTTAGTACCGAACTTGCTGACGTTGATGTTGCCCGAGCCATCGCACTGGGCCAGGCCGAGGTAAGCGATGTCCAGACCGCCGCCATCGTAGAAGTCGAACTGATAGGTGTGGTCGATGATGGCATCGGCATTGCGGGACGAACCGAAGCGGGCACCGCCCTGGGGTACACCACCGATAGCGCCGCCTTCGACGGTCAGGGTAATGGTATCGGCGATACCTTCTTCACCGGCAACGGAAGCAACGTATTCCGGAGCACCGACGCCGAGGTTGACGACAGCGTTTTCGGTCAGTTCCAAAGCGCCGCGGCGGCCGATGATTTTCTTAGCACTCATGGGGAGAGCTGCGTCGGCAGCGCCTTCGGGAGCACGATGTTCGCCGCTGAGGGACGGATCGTATTCGCAGTCATACGTCTGCTGATGGTCTTCCGGAGCTGCTACGACGACGTAGTCGACATAGATGCCAGGGATCTTAACCATGCGCGGGTCGAGGCTGCCGTGAGCGACGACGTCTTTGACCTGGACGACGACTTTACCGCCACAGTTGTGAACGGCCTGGGCGACGGAAGTGCTTTCGAAAGGCCCGATTTCTTCATCCATGGTGATGTTGCCCGATTCATCGGCATAAGTGCCGCGGAGGAAAGCTACGTTGACCGGGAAGGTCGGATAGAAAAGCTGTTCGTGACCGTCGACTTCGATCAATTTGACCAAGTCTTCTTTGGTTACGTCATTGAGCTTGCCGCCGAGCTGACGGGGATCGAGGAAAGTTTCCAAACCGATATCTGTGAAGACGCCGAGTTTGTGGCCTGCCAAAGCGCGGAACCAATGAACCAGCGTGCCCTGCGAGAAGTTGTATGCTTCGATTTTGTTTTCAACAGCCAGTTTACCGATAGCCGGTACTGTCTGCCAGTGACCGATGATGGCGCGTTTCAAAAGACCTGTGTGTGCCAGGTGTTCTGCAGCACGGCCATCGCGTTTACCCTGGGAACCTGCGTAGATGTAAGTCAGGTTCTGCGGCGTGTTCGTATCCAAGAACCGTTTTTCCAAGGCTTTGGTCAGGGCTTCCGGATGGGCACTGCTGACAAAACCAATAGACGTAATCGTGTCGTTGTCTTTTACGAGCTGAGCTGCTTGTTCAGCTGTAATGATTTCTACTTTTCTCATTACCGTAACTTCCTCCTGCTATGTAGAGTGTACCGACGCTGTCGTCGCTACTGTCGTACGCCTTTGTGAAAATTTTCCAAAGGTGAATTACTGACTAGAATGATATCATGGAAAACCCATAACGTCAATGAATAAATCGGGACAAATTAGTCACAAGGAATAGAAAATCTACAAATCTATTCCACTTTAGAATTATAAATTTTGATATTTATAATTATTTATCGAACAACTAATTCCAAGCGAATTACGGCAATAAAATGGCTTATATATTGACATAAATAGATTAATTCATCACGTATGATTTTTAGTTTAATCGATATTATATATTAAAAAGTCGGAAACCCCTGTAAAACAGCCATGACCAAAAGGTACTGTTAAAAACCAAGCATGATAATTCGTTATAGTATGTGAAAAACGGTACTTATTCTTTCCTTCTAGAATAGTTCGTAATAGGAAGTTTAGGGGCTAGGGATTAGTGGTTAGGGGTTCGTGGCTAGTGGTTCGCCTGAATCATCTAAAAAAGCTGCCGCACGAAGCCCAGATGGCTTTATACGGCAGCCTTTTTTTGCGCTGTAGGGGTCGCCACGTGGGCGACCCGTTGGATATTTGGTGGCGCTCTCCCTAAAATGAATAATCACTCATATTCTAAGACAGGCCTATCATGATTGTATAGACATAATAGATTGGAGTATATTGAACGTTTTCACGCATATCATTTGTCATGTATAACGTCTACATCACATTTCAGGCGGGCTTGCCACGTGCAAGCCCCTACAGAAAAAGGGACTGTCGCATGTGCGACAGTCCCTTTTTCCCTACCCTACCAGGACCTGTCCGAAGTAGACGATGGCCCCTAAGAGGATGATATATGGTACATAGACTTTCATGATTGCCTGAAGGATTTCGTTATCCTTGCCGGTCAGGGAGATGGCCCCGACGGCGATGGCGATACTCTGCGGCGAAATCATCTTGCCTGCGCAGGTACCGGCCGCGTTGGCAGCAGCCAGCCAGGCTTTATTGGCGTTGATGGCGGCAGCGGCATCGGTCTGGAGGTTGCCGAAGAGGACGTTACTGGACGTACCGGAACCGGTGATGAACGTGCCGACAGAGCCGATGAGCGGTGCAATGGCCGGATACATCATGCCCGTCGCTTCGACAGCCGTGCGGGCGATATCTGACGTCATGCCGCTGTAGCCCATGACTTTAGCTGTAGCGATGACGGCGATGATGGTGATGATCGTATTGCGCAGGCCTTTGATGGTGTTCAGCAAGACGAAGAACATTTCGCTAAAACGGGCCGACTGGGCCTTACCACTGATGAAGGCTGCCAGGAGGATGAGGATGCCCGGCGTATTGACCCAGATGAAGGTATAAGGTACGCCGCCCTGACCGGTATAGATGAGGACCGACGATTTAATAGCCATGAGCGGTGCATGGATGAAGGGAACGAGTTTCGACGTCAACAATAAGAAGACGAAAATCAAGATGAAGGGCAGGCAAGCCAGCAGACCACCGCGGAGCGGTACGTGAGCCGGATTGATGTCCATGGCATATTCCGGATCGTCGATAGGACGGAAATGGGAATAAACGACGATGAGGGCCATGATGACGATAGAAGCCCCCATGACAGCCAGTTCCGGACCGACGAAGGCCGAGACGATGAGTTCCGGCACAGCCAGGCCCAGGGCCGAGAGCAGGGTAACCATGAAAACGCCTTTGAGGGCCTTCAGCGAGCCGCCGACGATGGCGACGATGATGAACGGGCAAAGGATGTTGAGCGGCAGGAGCTGCAAGCTGATATACGTCGACAGCTGGACCGGATCGAGGCCCGTCAAGTTAGCCAGGGTGCTGGCCGGGATACCGATGGAACCATACGTCGTCGGAACGGAGTTAGCAACCAGGCAGATCAGGATAGCCTTGATGGGGTCGAAACCCAGGGCAACCAGCATCGATGCCGGGATAGCGATAGCCGTACCGAAGCCGGCCATGCCTTCCATGAAGGCGCCGAAACCCCAGCCGATGAGCAGGGCCAGGACGCGGCGGTCCTTGCTGACCGTCGTCAGCATGTGCTTGACGATATCCATGCTCTTGGTGTACAAGGTCAGATTATACGTAAAGATAGCGGCGATGATGACCAGTAAAATAGGCCAGCATGCCAGGGCCACGCCTTCCAGGGCTGCCGTAGCGGCATCCATGCCCGGCATATGATACCAGGCCAGGGCGACGGCAAAAGAAATGATCAAGGCAATGGGACATGCCTTGAAGCTCTGCATCTTCAGGAAGCCCAAAGAAACGATGAGCCACAAAATAGGTGACAATGCCAATAAAAATACCATAATACAAATACCCTCTTTCTTTGTTCACTTTTGAACTTATTATATGCCCAAAAACTATTAATAATTAAATAATTAATTCCCGAACAACATGATACTATTATATAATAGAAAAAGGGCATAAATCAACAGCTTAACAATGCTATTAAAGTATAGTTCAAGCCTTAGTTAGACGAAAAACGCAAGATTATTTTTCGATTTTGGCGAATATTCTTATTTCCCGTCTTTATTCTTTTTTTCACATACTATGGATAGGGTACAAAAAAATCAGCTATTTCCTAAGAAATAGCTAAAAACATGTTCAAAAAGTAACGTTTTATTGTTCATTTTTTTGTATATAAATTACGCGCTGCGGATAAGGTATATCAATACCGTTGGCATCGAAGGTATCCTTTACCTTGGACATAGTGTCGTAATAGACGGGGTAATAATTTTCCTTGGCGACCTTGGGAAAAGCGGCGATGCGCACGGAGCTTTCGGCAAATTCGCGGATGCCGATTTCCATCGTGTCGGCATTGAGGACCCGCCTGTCTTCCCGGAATATCTGCTTCAGCAGGGCAATGGCCTTGTGATGGTCGTTCTGGTAACCGATGTCGAAGAAAAAAGTAATGTACCTTTCCTGCTGGTAAGAGCTGTTGGTCACCTGGGACGAGGTGATACTGGAATTGGGGATGAAAATCGTCTTGTTGTCTTTCGTCGTAATAGCCGTATTCATCATCTGAATCCCTTTGACGCTGCCTTCTACGCCGCCGACGGCGATCCAATCTCCGGCTTTGAAAGGCTTGAAGATCAGGATCAAAAGGCCGGAAGCGAAATTCGACAGATTGCTCTGCAAGGCCAGGCCGACAGCCAGGCCAAAGGCGCCGAACGCGGCCAGGAAGGAATTCGTCGGGATACCGGCCTTATTCAGGGCCGACAACAGGACCAAGGCCATGATGGCATAATAAATCAGCTGGCTGACAAAGGTGATGACCGTATGGTCGTAATTGGCATGGGTCATCATGCGGACAGCCAGGTTCTTGAAAGCCCGGGCCACATAGCGGCCGACGATGAAGATGACGATGGCATAGATGACATCGGGACCGTGGTTAAGCAGAAAATCCTTTAAATGGTCCAGCGTCGTGACGCTCTGCGTGACCTGGTTCTGGACATCGGCCTGGACGACGTTAGCCGCCTGCTGCGCTGTATCGGCCGTATTTTCAGCAATGTTCATATTTCGCACCCTCCTCTTGTGTGTAGTTCTATTATACCCGGGATTTTGGGTAGTGGCTAGTGGCTAGGGGTTAGGGGTTCGTAGGGGCCGACGGCCCGGCTCTCCTGCTAGGAGAGCTGTCAGCGCAGCTGACGGAGAGGTTAACCTCTCCGGCCCTTCGGGCTACCTCTCCTATGAGGAGAGGCTTCCGACGGATGCCTTACGTTACAGTTACCGTCATTCCCTCATTATACTAGAAGCGGGCTCACCACGTGCGAGCCCCTACAATTGCGCAGACAGGCGATAACTAATTCACGGCCTGTAGCCTTGCGCATAAATGTATGCAAAAAAAGGGCTTGTTGCACATGCAACAAGCCCTTTTAAGTTGCTAGTGGTTAGCAGTTAGTGATTAGAAAATTTAAATTCCATTTCTACAGACTACAAACTCCATACTGCAAACTATAAAGAGAAAGGGGCCTCGCATGATGGCAGAAACCTTCGTGCGACAGCCCCTCTTTTAAGTATCAAGTTTGTAGTTTTTAGTTTGCAGTTATTGGCTAAAAATTTAACCTCTTTCTACAAACTCGGCACTACAAACTTTAAACTATCTTTTAGCCTTCGATTTCGGATACGACACCGGCACCTACGGTACGGCCGCCTTCACGGATAGCGAAGCGCAGGCCTGCTTCGATAGCAATCGGTGTGATGAGTTCGACTTCCATCTTGACGTTATCGCCAGGCATGCACATTTCTGTGCCTTCCGGCAGGGTGATGACACCCGTTACGTCAGTCGTGCGGAAGTAGAACTGCGGACGATAGCCGTTGAAGAACGGCGTATGACGGCCGCCTTCATCTTTGGTCAGGACATAGACCTGAGCCTTGAATTTCGTGTGCGGATGAATCGTGCCCGGTTTAGCCAGGACCTGGCCGCGTTCGACGTCTTTGCGGTCGATGCCACGGAGCAGTGCGCCGATGTTGTCGCCTGCTTCTGCGAGGTCCAGGATCTTACGGAACATTTCAACGCCCGTAACGACGGTATCTTTCGGTTTATCAGCGAGGCCGACGATTTCGACAGCGTCACCGACTTTGATCGTACCACGTTCGACACGGCCCGTAGCAACCGTACCACGGCCGGTGATGGTGAATACGTCTTCGACAGGCATCAGGAACGGCTGGTCCGTCGGACGTTTCGGCGTCGGGATGTAGCTGTCGACAGCATCCATCAAGTCGAGGATGGATTTTTCAGCTTCCGGATCGCCTTCGAGGGCTTTCAATGCAGAACCTACGATGATAGGTACTTCATCGCCAGGATAATCATATTCAGTCAGGAGGTCGCGGACTTCCATTTCAACGAGTTCAATCAGTTCCGGATCGTCGACCTGGTCAGCTTTGTTGAGGTATACGACGATAGCCGGTACACCGACCTGGCGGGCCAGGAGGATGTGTTCACGAGTCTGCGGCATCGGGCCGTCAGCTGCGGATACAACGAGGATAGCACCATCCATCTGAGCTGCACCAGTGATCATGTTCTTGACATAGTCAGCATGCCCCGGGCAGTCAACATGTGCATAGTGGCGTTTTTCCGTTTCATATTCGACGTGCGCCGTGTTGATCGTAATACCACGTTCACGTTCTTCCGGAGCCTTGTCAATATCGGAGTAATCTTCGAACTTGGCAAAGCCCTTCTTTGCTAATACTTTCGTAATAGCAGCCGTTAATGTCGTTTTGCCATGGTCGACGTGACCAATCGTACCGATATTAACATGCGGTTTTGTTCTTTCATAATGTTCTTTTGCCATTGTAATCATTTCCTCCTTTAGGAAAAAAACAGCTACCCACTTGTATTCTATCACACATCCATACTCTTTGCTTAAAAAAATAGGAAAATTTAAACAAAAAATATTTTTGCATATAGAAATAACCTCGTATGCACGAGGTTATTAGTGTGGTGGCGGCTCGGAGATTCGAACTCTGGACACTGCGGGTATGAACCGCATGCTCTAGCCAACTGAGCTAAGCCGCCATGTGTGGAGCTATTGACCGGGATTGAACCGGTGACCTTATCCTTACCAAGGATACGCTCTACCGACTGAGCTACAACAGCTTATGAACTGGTCAAAGCCAATTATGAAGTTTTTTTTACCTGACAGTAAAAAAATTTGGTAGCGGGGGCAGGACTTGAACCTACGACCTTCGGGTTATGAGCCCGACGAGCTACCAACTGCTCCACCCCGCGATGATTGGTGGTGGGGGAAGGATTCGAACCTTCGAAGGCAAACGCCGGCAGATTTACAGTCTGCTCCCTTTAGCCACTCGGGAACCCCACCATTTACTGGAGCCAACGATAGGACTTGAACCTACAACCTACTGATTACAAGTCAGTTGCTCTACCAATTGAGCTACGTTGGCTTACTGTTCCGTGGAACGTAGTCTATTATATCAAAGGACTGACGTTCTGTCAAGAACTTTTTTATCAGCTTTTCTTATTTCTTCTGACGAGGCAGAACCCCGTTTCAAAAGGCTCTGTCAGAACCGCTGACTTGATTAGTATACTATACCCCACGGAATAATGCAAGTGCTTTTTACACTTTTTTTAAATTAATTTTATCTACCCTTCATGCTGCGTGTCCAGGTTGAGGAACAGCGTGAACTCGTTCTTGAAGTAGAGCTTGACCGACCCGACAGGGCCGTTGCGGTGTTTGGCCAGGATGACTTCTGTAATGTGCTGGTTCTCCGTTTCCTTATCGTAGTAATCTTCGCGGTACAAGAAGGAAACGATATCCGCATCCTGTTCCAGGGCCCCCGATTCGCGGAGGTCACTGAGCATAGGCCGTTTATCCTGCCGGCTTTCGACACTGCGGCTGAGCTGGGACAAGGCGATGAGCGGTACTTTCAGTTCCCGCGCCAGGGCCTTGAGGGACCGGGAAATCTCGGAGATTTCCTGCTGGCGGCTTTCGGCATTGCGCCCCTGCATGAGCTGCAGGTAGTCGACGATAATCAGGTCCAGGCCGTGTTCCGACTTGAGGCGCCGCGCTTTCGATCGCATTTCGGCGACAGAGATGCCCGGCGTATCGTCGATGTAAATGGGCGACTCATAAAGCTTGTCGCAGGCATCGGTCAGGCGCGTCCACTCTTCATCGCTGTTGAGCTGGCCTGTGCGCAGTTTCTGCGAGTCGATATGGGCGATTTGGCAGAGCAGTCGCTGGACTAGCTGTTCCTGGGACATTTCCAGGGAAAAGAAGGCTACCGTCTTATGCTGACGGACGCCGACGTTCTGGGCGATGTTCAGGGTAAAGGCCGTCTTGCCCATACTCGGACGGGCAGCGACCAGGATCAGGTCCGACGGCTGCAGGCCTGACGTCATGCGGTCCAGGTCGCGGAATCCCGTCGGCAGGCCGGTGAGGCCCGCTTTATTTTCATAGAGCTTGGTGATCTTGTCCAGGGTCACTTCGACGACGGCGCCGACGGAAGCGAAATCGCCGCGGTTCTTTGTATCCGACAGCTGGAGAATGCGCCGTTCGGCATCGTCCAGGAGGGCTTCCGTTTCCTTTTGGCCGTCATAGGCTTCCGTCATCAGTTCGGTACACGTCGAAATGAGGTTGCGCGCCAGGGCCTTCTCGGCGACGATATTGGCGTAATATTCGATATTGGCCGCTGACCCGACCAGGTTCGGCAGGTTCAGGACGTATTCGAGACCGCCTACATCGTCGAGCTTCTTCATGCGTTTCAACTCGTCCGGCAGGGTGATGACGTCGATTTCTTTATTTTCCCGATGGAGGTGTTCCATGGCCTCGAAGATGATGCGATGGACGTCGCGGTAAAAATCCTGGGACTGGAGCTTTTCCATAGCGACGATGACGGCATCATGGGATAAGAGCATCGCCCCCAGGACGGCTTGTTCCGCCTCTACGTTCTGCGGTGGAATCCGCTGTTCCATATTAGGCTCCCTCCTGTTCGACCAACATCAGTTTCAGTACGTCGTCGATGGTGACGGCATAGTGGATATTCAGGCCTAAATGGCGTTCCGGGATATCATGAGCATTTTCTTTCGGGATGATGATTCCTTTCATGCCAGCCTGACGGGCGCCATAAGCCTTTTCAAAGACGCCGCCGACGGGCTTGACCTGGCCCTGGATGGAAATTTCCCCGGTCAGGGCCATGTCCTGGCGGACCGGCTTGCCTGTGATGGCCGAGATGAGGGCCGTCGTAATGGCACAGCCTGCCGACGGGCCGTCGATATTGCCGCCGCCGACGAAGTTGATGTTGACGTCGTAATCGGACAGTTCCTTACCGGTCATGCGGCGGACGACAGCGGCTGCGTTGAACATGGAGTCCTTGGCCATGGAACCGGCCGTATCGTTGAAGCGGTAATACCCCTTCCCCGGCGCCCGCGCCGGAAAGGCGACGGCTTCGATTTCAATGGCCGAGCCGAGGTAACCGGCGACGCCGAGGCCGAAGACCTTGCCGACGACAGGCGTATCGCTGGCCTTTTCCGTCACATAAGGCACGAGGCGGCTGATCTGGGCGACGCGGCGGACGTGGTCGCAGGTGATGCGCACGTGGTCCTTGGAGCCCGATTTAAAGACAGACAGGCCATATGTATCGGCCAGGATGTTGACGGCCTTGCGGCCTTCGATGGTGAACTCACTGATCAATTTGGCCACGCCGTCTTCCAGTTCCGCCCCCAGCTGGGCAGCGGCATTGGTGACAATCTGTTCGATATCCGACGGGATGAGGGGTTCAAAGAAGATTTCAGCGCAGCGCGACCGGATGGCCGGATTGATTTCCGACGGGTCCCGCGTCGTCGCACCGATGAGGATGAAGTCGGCCGGAGCCCCTTCGGCAAAGAGTTTCTTGATATACTTCGGCACATTCGGGTCGTCTTCGTCGTAATAAGCCGATTCAAAACGGACCCGCTTGTCTTCCATGACTTTCAGCAGCTTGTTGAGCAGCATCGGGTCCACTTCCCCGATTTCGTCGATGAAGAGGATGCCGCCATGGGCTTCGGTGACCAGGCCCGGCTTCGGTTCCGGGATCCCCGTATCGGCCAGGTCGCGGCGGGCGCCCTGATAAATCGGGTCGTGGACCGAACCGATGAGGGGGTTGGTCATATCCCGCGAATCCCAGCGCAGTGTCGTCCCGTCCGTTTCGATAAAGGGCGCATCAGGGCCAAACGGTGTAAAGGGCAGCTTCTTGGCTTCGTCGAGGACGATGCGGGCAGCCGTCGTCTTGCCGACGCCAGGCGGTCCGTAGAGGAGCAGGTGCTGCGGATAGACAGACGATAACTTGCTCTGCATGGCTTCCACGGCCCGTTCCTGGCCGACAATAGCCCGGAGCTGTTTCGGCCGTACCCGTTCCATGACCGATTCCGTAAGATGGACGTTTTCCAGGTCGTCCAATTCCTTGAGCTTGCGCTTGGTCTGCGGCGTTTCGACGTCGTGCAGTTCTTCCTTGATGAGTTCCATCTTGATTTCCCGCACGTATTCCTGCTGTTTTTCATCCATGCGCTGGCTGATTTTCTTTTCCAGCCGTTCTTCTACGGCCTGACGGGCCAGCATCTCAGCCAGGACCATTTCCAGTTCATTGAGGACGTTGATGACTTCATCGTCATCGGGTACTTTATCATACGAGACGTCTTCATAGATGAGGCGCTGCAGTCCGACCAGGCGCTGGCGCGGGTCTTCGGAATGGATGTACGACAAGGCAGAGTACTTACTGGCCCGGAGGACCATCTTTTCAGACCCTATAAGACCAGTAAAAGCGCCATAAAGCACGTTAACCTGACGGCGGAGTTCTTCCTCCGCCGTCGGTTCGAGGTACTTATGGCGCTGTAATAATTTGTCCAATAATTCTTTCATTGTATCCCCTTATGGCTTATGATCAGCCTTCTACAACGTGTATTTTGATGACACTGGTAATCGTCGGATGGACGCGGATGGTAACATCGTAATCGCCGAGCGATTTAATCGGATCCTTGATTTCTACTTTTTTCTTGTCCAGGTCGATATCGTACTGGGCCTTGGCCGCTTCGCTGATAGTCTTGCCCGTAATGGCACCGAAGACTTTGCCGCCTTCGCCGACTTTAACGGGAATGGTCAGTTCGACTTTCTTCAGCTGGCTGGCCAGGATGACGGCTTCATCCGAAGCGACCTGGGCCTTATGCTTGGCAGCGGCTTTTTTCTGTTTGGCATCGTTGAGGTTTTCCGATGTGCCGGGAGCGGCTAATTTACGGGGCAGGAGGAAGTTGCGGCCATAGCCTTCCGATACTTCGATGATGTCCCCTTTCTTACCGAGTTTCTTTACATCCTGTAATAAGATTACTTTCATTTTTCATCAATCTCCTTGTCTTTATCTATGATTTCATGGAGGGCTGCCATGACGTCCCCCTGGGCTTCGACCAGGGTCCGGCCACGCAGCTGGGCACCGGCAACGGTACGGTGGCCGCCGCCGCCGAGAGCTTCCATGACTAATTGTACATTGATTTCGCCTTTCGAGCGGGCGCTGACACCGATGCAGTCATCGGCCAGATAATAGAAAGTGAAGCTGGCTTCGACGCTGTCGATGTTGATGAGCATATCCGCTACCTGGGCGGCGATGATGGTGGCATTGCGCTGACCCTTGGGGCAGCTGGCCATGGCGACGCCGTCGCTGATTTGGGCACCGGACAAGATGAGGGCCCGGTCCTTGACGGTATCGAAGTCAGAGCTGAACAGTTCGCGGACGATATCCGGATCCGCTCCGCAGCGGCGCAGATACGACGCGGCGTCGAAAGTGCGCACGCCGGTCTGGACGGCGAAGTTCTTGGTGTCGACGATGATGCCGGCATAGAGGGCCGTCGCTTCGATCTTCGTCAATTCTACATCTTCCTGGAAATATTGCAAGAGCTCCGTCACCAGTTCGCTCGTCGAAGAACTCGACGTTTCCGTATAGGTCAGCAAGGGCTTCTTGATGAAGTCCGAACTGCGGCGGTGATGGTCGATGACGACGCGCCGGTCCGTTTCGTCCAGCAAAGCCGGGGCTACGGTCATGTCCGGGCGGTGCGTATCGACGATGAACAGCAGGGTCTGGCTGTTGCAGATGTTCTCCGCCGTTTCTGCCGAAATGAGCAGGTCCTTGAAATCGGGATTATCCATGATCTGATCTTCCAGGCGCCGGATGGCGTCGGTCTGATTGCTGACGACGACATGTACCGGCTTGCCTGCCAGGCGGGCCATGTGGGCTACGCCGACGGCAGCGCCGATGCTGTCATAGTCTTCCCGTTCATGTCCCATGACCAGGACCATATCGCTCGTATCGATGAGTTCGTGGATGGCCTGGGCGACGACGCGGGCCCGGACGCGGGTATTCTTTTCGACGCAGCGCGTCTTGCCGCCGTAGAAGTGAGGCGATCCGTCCTCTTCATAGACGACGACCTGGTCGCCGCCGCGGCCCAGAGCCAGGTCGAGGCCGGCCCGGGCTTTCGTAGCCAGTTCGTTGAAATTGGCTTTGCCCGCCGCAATGACGTCGCTCGGGAAGAGGGCGATGCCCATGCTGAGCGTCACGGGGATGCGGTTGACCGTATGGATGGAACGGATTTTTTCCAGGAAAGAAAAGTTATCTTCCTTATAATATTCCAGCGTATCCCGGCTCATGCAGGCAATGTACTTCTCATTGCCGTAAGCCCAGATAAAGCAATTATGGCCGGACAGCTCGCCGATAAGGCAGTTGTTGACGTTGGTCACCAGCGTAGCCCGCTGGACAGCCGTCATCCCCTTGGCAACTTCCTCCAGGTTGTCGATCTCGATATCGCAGAAAACGGGGACAGCAGCCAGGGAATTCAGCTTCTGCCGTTCCGTATCGGTAATGTCTTCAAAATAGAGGATGAGGTAATTGTCATCGTCAGCGGCTTCGGTCTGCAGATACTTGTAGACGACGCGGTAATAGCGTTCGCCGATGTGTTCAAAGAAATATCCCGATTTCCCCCAGAACTTATCGACTTTCAAGTTCGGCATGATGTGGTCCAGCTGCTGGTCGTTGTCGATGTCGCCGACCCAGTCTCGGAAGACGCTGTTGGCCCAGCACAAGTTGGACTGCATGTCGATGATGGCAATGCCGATAGGCAGATTCTGCACGGCATACGTCGAAGCCTGGTCGACGCTCTTGGAGATGGCATCGAAGAACTGGCTGATTTCCCGGTTGCGTTCGTTATGGTTCTTGCGGGTCAGGACATAAGCCCCGCCGATGAGGATCAGGGCCAGCAAGGCGATGACCCAATTATATACGGCAATGATGATAAGCAGCAAGACGGTAATCAGGAAGAAAGGTTCTTCCGACCGCCTTGACAGCAACGTTTTAAACATGGTTCCGCCCCCTGCGTACTAAAGCGTACGACCTTTTTTTCTATAATTCGTGAGCATGTCGAAGATGCCGGCTAAAAAGGCAGCATACGAAAAAACAGGCATGACAAAAAATGAGATGAGGATCAGGGCCTGAAGGCCATTCCCTAAACGGAAACGGCTGCTGAGGAGATAAAAGACGAAGGCAATTCCCTGGATACAGATGAAGAAGAAGGCAATCTGATTGAGATTCATGCCGATGATATTGAGCCAGGTAATATCCCGTGTCACTCCCCAGTATTTCATGACCAATGCCAATATATATAAGTATATCATACTACGGGGTATTTCCCAATAACGAATAGGCAAAAACGCCTTGAGCGAAAAGCCGAGACGGCGCAGGATGACCTGGGAAATCTTGATGTTCGCGTAGGCGATGATGGCCGTCCCCAGACAGAGGAACATGGGCAGCAGCGACGGCAGCACCTCCCGGACCTGGTTGAGCTGGGCCCGCGTTTCTGCCAATTTGACGTCAGACATGCCCTGCTGCTGGTACTGGGCCATCATGCTGTCCATGAACTGCGTGAAGAAATCGTTCATCTGGGTAAAGACGTTGACGTCGAGGACAACATAGGACAATAGGGCGATGACGACGAAGACGGCGACCAGGGCCGCTGTAACCGTCCCCAAGAGGCGTACAGCCGACCATTCATAGCGAAAGCCAGCTCCCAGGGCCAGGCCGACGGCACCGAAGCTCAGGAATTGGACCAATGCCGTCACCGGGTCGATGAACAACCCCATGAGGAAGCCTACGGTCACGCCCAGCAGCAAGGTCTGGCGCAGACCGTATTTCATGAAAATGATGACCATGGGAATGGGCATGATGAAATAACCAATAAAAGAAAAAATCGGCACGTATGTACTGAGAAGCGCAAAGACCAGCATAATGGCGGCAAAACAGCCGGCCGTCGTCAGCGGGGTGACACGCCTCTGCTCCATAACAGTTCCCCCTTTCGTCGGGACTGAGAAACAGCGGAGGCACGAGATGCCTCCGCTGTCACAGTAACAAATATCAAATTATACTTCCATGATGATCGGCAGGATCATCGGACGACGCCGTGTCTTTTCATAGAGATAACGGCTCAGCGTATCGCGGACCTGGGACTTGATGACAGCCCATTCGCGGATATTACCGGCTTCGCAGCGTTCGAGGACGGCGGCGACGCGGTCATGAGCTTCGCGGAGCAATTCTTCCGAATCGCGGACATAGACGAAGCCGCGGGAAACGATATCCGGGCCGGCCAGGGGATGGCTCGTCCCTTTGGCCAGGGTCATGACGACGATGACGACACCTTCCATAGCCAGCTGCTGGCGGTCGCGGATGACGATGTTGCCGACATCGCCGACGCCGAGACCGTCGATGAAGACGCGGCCTGCATTGACATGGCCTGTCTTATGGCCGGAACGGTTCGAGAATTCAAAGATCTGGCCGTTGTCGCCGATGAGGACGTGGTCCTTGGCAACGCCCATCATGACGGCCAGGTCGCCGTGCGTCTTGAGCATGCGGTATTCGCCGTGGACAGGGATGAAATACTTCGGTTTGATCAGTTCCAGCATGAGCTTCAGTTCTTCCTGGCTGGCATGGCCGGATACGTGGATTTTCTTATCCCGGCCGGCGATGACATTGGCCCCGAGGCGCATGAGGTTATCAATGGTGCGGCTGACACCGGTTTCATTGCCCGGGATAGGCGTAGCCGAAATGATGACTGTATCGCCAGGCATGATGCTGACGCTGCGATGGTTGTTGGAAGCCATGCGCGACAGGCCGGCCATGGGTTCGCCCTGGCTGCCCGTCGTCAAGATGAGGATCTGGTCATCGGGATAACGGTTCAGTTCATCCGGTTCGATGAGGACACCTTCGGGAACGTCGAGATAGCCCAGTTCAATGGCAATCTGGACGTTGTTGACCATGCTGCGGCCGAGGACGGTGACTTTGCGCTTGAACTGCACTGCCGTATTGATAGCCTGTTGGATACGGGAAATATTCGAGGCGAATGTCGCCAGGATGATACGGCCTTTTGCAGCGCGGAAAGCCTTGCGGAAAGCATGGCCGACAGTCGTTTCCGATTCGGTGTAGCCCGGCCGTTCGGCATTGGTGCTGTCCGACATGAGCAGCAGGACGCCGCGGCGGCCTAATTCAGCAAATTTATGGATGTCCATCTGACGGCCATCGACTGGCGTCAGGTCCATCTTAAAGTCGCCTGTATGGACAATGGTGCCTATGGGAGTCCGGAAATACAGGGCACTGGCATCCGGGATGGAGTGGTTCGTATGGATGAAGCCGACCTTCATACAGCCGATCTGTACTTCATCACCATGATGCACTTCATTCAGTGTATAATTCGTAATGTGATTTTCTTTCAGTTTCCCTTCGATGAGGCCGCATACGAGCTTGGTGGCGTATACGGGCACATTTACTTCATTGAGCAAGTAGGACAAACCGCCGATATGGTCTTCATGACCATGGGTGATGACGACGGCCCGTACTTTGTCCCGGTTTTCAATCAAGTAACTCATGTCCGGGATGACGAGGTCGATGCCGAACATGTCGTCATCCGGGAAGGCCAGGCCGGCGTCGATGACGATAATATCATTCCCGTACTGGATGACCGTCATATTCTTGCCGATTTCACCTAAACCACCTAAGGGAATTACCATGAGTTTTTCTTTTTTAGCCAAAATATACCTCCTAAAAATAAATATAGTTGTATCCGTTCCAACCGGAGCCCGGCAGACCAGGCTGCAGGTCTATCCTATATGTAGATATAACGAACAGTAATGGATTTTCTTCCTTCTATCATATTTTCCGTTATTTCCGGGACTCTGTCAATAATCTATCGTCTCTTTTTGTGAAAACTCTTAACTTTTCATAAAAAATTTACATTTATTTTGCCGATTTGATGACTTTTTCCGGCACGGTCAGCTGTGTTCCCTGGGGCAGGGCCGTGCAATCGATGGTCAGGCTGACTTCGCTCATTTTGATGAACGACTGGGCTACGGCCTTGTCGGCGTCACTGCGGCCATATTCATCGACCAGCGTCAGGGCCAGGCTGCGCAGCTGGTCCGTCAAGGGCAGGGAGATGCGGGAAATGCGCTTCGTCGCCGGGTCGATGGTGACGACCGTCGATAAGTCGCCGCACTGCTGCAAGCCCTGGAGGACTTTGGTCATGACGCGGATCTGTTCGGCCGTCATGCCGTTTTTCTTCCACTGGGCCTGGTCGGCCGGATTATAGATATGGGAAGCGTCGAAGACGACGTTGTAATCATTGCCGCCGGCAGCGGTGACTTTTTTCACGCCAGCCAGGACATTGTAGTCCTGACGCAGGTAATCGGCCAAGGGCTTGCTGTCCTTCAAATCATAGCTCTTCTTTTCCCATTCATCGCCATCTTCCTGGTAATAGACGTCGATTTTTTTCCCGTTCTGGACGGCATAGGCTTTCCCTTCAGGGACTTTCTTCATCGTCGTCGCAGCAAAACCCGTTACCTTAGCCTGGGACTGGATGACGAAAGGCCGTTCCTGGACGTCGATATTGTTGACGACGGCCCCTTCGCCGACAAAGGGCATCTTGAGGCCCAGTTTCAGCGTATAAGAGCCCTGAGGATGGGCCGCCATGTTGCGGGCCGCTTCTTCATATGTTGCCTGCGGTGAAGCAGCCAGTGCCATACCGCCGATCGATGCAGCTGCCATGACCAGGCAGCACATTTTCTTCCAAGAATGTGTCAATCTCATTTTGTCCACCCTGCTTTCTTATATAATTCATAAAAGTGATGAATCGGGCCATGGCCCTTGCCAATGGGTTCAGCATGGGCAATGCCTTCAAAGACGTACTCTTTCGCCGCACCGACTGCGTCTGGCAGACTCAGGCCATTGGCCAGGTTCGAGGCGATGGCGCTCGATAAGGAGCAGCCTGTCCCATGGGTACTCGTGCTTTCCAGGCGTTTCCCCTTATAATAATGAAAATCATGGCCGTCGAAGAGGATATCCGTCGCATCGGCAATGCGATGACCGCCTTTGACCAGGACGGCTTTGGCACCCATGGCGGCAATGGCCTTGGCCGCTTCTTCCATGTCGTGCAGGCTTTCAATGGATTTCCCTGTCAGCACTTCGGCTTCCGGCAGATTCGGCGTCAGGACATCGGCCATGGGAAGGAGGACTTCCTTCAGCGTCTGTTCGGCTTCCGGTACCAGCAGGCGATGGCCGCTGGTAGCAACCATGACCGGATCGATGACGATATACGGCGGCTGGTATTGTTTCAATTTATCGGCGATGACGCGGATCGTTTCAGGTACACTGACCATGCCGATTTTGACGGCGTCGACGTCGATATCTTCAAAGACCGCATCGATCTGCGAAGCAATGAGGTCCGGCGTGATGTCCATATAGCCGCGCACGCCCTGGGTGTTCTGGGAAACGACGGCCGTAATGACATTCAAGGCAAAGCAGCCGTGGGCACAAAAAGTCTTGCAATCCGCAGCGGCACCGGCTCCGCCAGAAGGATCCGTCCCGGCAATGGATAATACATGTTTCATCATGAGTACAACCTCCAATTTATTCTTTGTAAGAAGGTCCCAAAAATTTCAAGGCCTTCGGATGGACATAGAAAAGCAGCGATGCCGAACCGATGCGGCCGCCGTGGACGTCGAAGTCGAACAGGGCCATGCTGCCCGTCTTGAAGTCGACAGCCGTCCCCGTCCAGGCCTGAGCCCAGCGGTCAAGGAACGGCGAATGGCCGATGATGCACACGACATCAGCTGTTTCCCGGCTCAAAATCTCGTTGTATACGGCGACTAAGTCACCAGAAGCGATGGCTTTATGCGTATGGAACTGCTCAATAGGCAGATGCTTTTCTAAATAAGCGGCTGTCTGACACGTCCGCACGTATGGGCTGACCCACAGGGCCGTTTTCCCCGACGGCCACCATGACGAGGCCCATTTCGCCATGGACGAAGCCTGATTACACCCTTTTTCAGTCAGTTCACGCAGTTTATCCGGCTGATGCAGATCAAAAGGCTGGGCCTTTCCGTGACGCATTAAACAAACATACATAAACTACTCCCCTTTTATGTACCCCTTTTATTCGGCAACATGCTCCAGGCCGACGTCGAGCAGCGTAAAGACATGGGCATCGGCCAGCGAATAGTATACGGTCTTGCCGTCCCGGCGGAACTGGACCAGCCGGGCATCGCGCAGGATGCGCAGCTGATGGGACACAGCAGACTGGCCCATACCGAGTTCATCGGCAATATCCCGGACGCAGACTTCCTGATTCATGAGGACGCGCAATATGCGCAGCCGTGTCGGATCGCCGAGGACTTTGAAGACATCGGCCAAAGGCTGGATATATTGTTGTGAAAGTTCCGGTGCTCGTCGTTTCAATGCAATCGCTCCTAATGCTGTTTATCACTGTCTGTCTTAATCGTTTTATTATAGCACACTTTTCACATATACTGCTAGAGGCGTCACAAATAAGGCCCGCACAGGGTACAGACAAGGTAAATGAATTATGAAGGAATTATAAAAAGTCCTAAAAAGGCGTGAAATGTCCTGGCAAAAGCCTTTCCTCTAAATCAAAAATGCCCTATAATGATAACAAAATCGCAACAAAATACTTTTACTTAGGAGTGAATGTCATGAATGAAACCATCCATACCCTCATCACGCGGCGCAGCGTCCGCAAGTACAAAAAGGCCCAGATCAGCGATGAAGACTTGTATCTGATTCTCCAGGCCGGCACCTATGCAGCCAGCGGTCGTGGCCTGCAGCCCTGTACCATCGTCGTCATCCAGGATACGGATACCCTGGCCCGCCTGAGCGCTCTCAACGCCAAAATCATGGGCACGACGAATGACCCCATGTACGGCGCCCCGACGGTCCTCCTGGTCCTGGCCGACATGGAAAAATCCCCCAACGCCTGGTCCGACGGCTGCCTCATCCTGGGCAATCTCATGAATGCCGCCGCTTCCCTGCACCTCGGCTCGTGCTGGATCAACCGGGCCAAAGAAGAATTTGAAACGCCCGAAGGGAAAGCCCTCCTCAAAGAATGGGGCCTGCCGGAACACCTCGTCGGCGTCGGCCACTGCATCGTCGGCTACGGCGACGGCCCGGAACCGGCCGCAGCCCCGCGGAAACCGGATTTCATTAAATTTGTTAAGTAAATAGTGGTTAGTGGCTCGTAGGGGCGCCCCGTGGGGCGCCCGCAGACCGCAGTTCGCAGGCCGCAGTTCGTGGCTCTCCTCATAGGAGAGCTGTCAGCAAAGCTGACTGAGAGGTTGCTTTTTCTTTTTTATAAATTTAATAACAACCACTACTAGAAAAGGGACTATCGTATGAAGGCTTATACCATCATGCGTAGTCCCTTTTCTAGTAAGGCCCGCCACGTGGGCGACCCGTTAGGAATTTGGGTGACGCTCCTAGCAAATGACCACTAACCACTAACCACTAACCACTAGCGATTATCTCCCCTTCTTACATTCCGGGCAATAGCCGTAGAGTTCCAGGTTGTGGCCGACGATGTCGAACTGTGTCTTTTGGGCCACTTCTTTTTCATAGTCGCTGAGCGGACAATGAGCTAGATCCACGACTTTATGGCATTGTAAACAGATGAGCCTGTGTGTATGGCCGGGACGGCGGAGGGAAAAGCCGTATTTCCCTTCATCGGGGAGGAATATCTTTTCTGTCAGTTTACGCTCTGTAAACATTTCCAGGATGCGGTACACTGTGGAAAAATTGACTTTACATCCTTGTTCCAACAGGGCTGCATAGACGGTTTCGACGGTCACGACACTGGTTTCCCGGCTCAGGATATCCAGGACGCCGTTGCGGGCCTTGGTACTCTTCAGGCCATGTTCGCGTAAACAGGCTTTATAATCGTCATTCATGGACGGCGCCTCTTTTCTTGCAGGGAAAAGACACATTCTTTATAGGCAATGACCAGAAGCAGCATGGCAACTGACGTCAAGGCCGTGACGCCGCCAGGCGCAGCATCGATGTAGTACGACAGCAGCAGGCCCGACAGAATGTCGATGAAGCTGAAGACGACGGAGTAAATGAGGGTCCGCCGGAAGCCTTTGCGCAGCTGCAGGGCCGTCGCCACGGGCAGGGCGATGAGGGAGCTGATGACCAGGATGCCGACGATGCGGATAGAAACGGAAATCGTCGCCGCTACCAGGACGGCAAAGATATAGTTGATGAGCTTGCTGCGGACACCGGCAATCTGCGCTCCGTCTTCATCAAAGGTCAGCATGACCAGCTGGGGATAGAGTCTGGCAATGACGGCCAGGGAGATGATGCTGAGGGCGACGACGGAGTAGACATCGCCCGTCGACACGGTGAGGATACTGCCGAACAAGAAGGATTCGACATTCGTGTGGACCAGGCCGGCACTGATGATGGTAATGGCAATGCCCACGGAGAGAGATAAGATGATGACCAGGATGAGCTCGGCATAACGGCGGAAGCGGCGGCGCAGGACTTCGATGAGGATGCCGAAGAAACTGGTCAGGCCAAAGGCGCTGAGAACGGGGTTCCAGTCAAAGAGGAGACCCACAGCCACGCCGGCCAGGGACGCATGGGACAAGGCGTCGCCAATCATGGAATAGCGGCGCAGGACCAGGAACATGCCGATGAGCGGGCAGACGATAGAAATGAGCAGGGCTACGATAAAAGCATTCTGCATAAAGGCATATTCAAACATTACTTATCCCCTCCCATCGTGGCTGATACATATTCATCGAGATATGCCTTGGGCGAGCAGAAATGGCCGCGGCCACCGACGACGTGGAACATCTTCGTCGAATTGCGGACAGCGAATTTCAGATTGTGTTCGACCGTAATGACCGTGACGCCTTTATTTTCATTTAAATCCTTGATAAACGGGTAGAGCTCTTCCTGACTGCGCACATCGATTCCCGTCGACGGTTCATCGAAGATGAGCAGGTCCGGATGGCCCATGAGGGCCCGGGCGATGAGGACCTTCTGGCACTGGCCGCCGGACAGGTTGCCGATGAGCTGGTCCTTCAGGGAATAGACATTCATCTGTTCCAGGCAGTCCCGGATGATTTCTTTATGCTTCAAGTGCAGGACCTGGCGGTAACAGTTGAGGACTTCCCAGACCGTAATCGGGAACTGGCTGTTCAGCGTCTCGAAGCGCTGGGGCACATAGGCCCGATGGCGATAGGTATTGGAAATGGACCCCCGGCTCGGCGACAACAGGCCCAGGATGAGTTTGATGAGCGTACTCTTGCCGCTGCCGTTTTCACCGACGACGGAAATATAGTCGCCGTCGCGGATGGTCATGTTGACATCTTCTAACAGGTACTGACCGTGTTCATAGGCGAAATAAACGTGCTGTAAATCAATCATAGCTTGCCTCCCTTGTCGTAGTCTCGAGCCCTTATTATAGCCCCGTGAAAACGAAAATGCAAGGCATTTGCAAATAATTGACAAAAAAAGGCGCCCGTGATACGATGGACGCCATAGGAGGTCTTATCAATGTTGTTACATACCCTCAACCGCCTGGCCCGTTACGGCATGGTCCTGGCGGCCTGCTTATGCATCATCGGCCTGGCTGGCTGTGGTCCCGCCGCCGATGTCCCCGATGACGGGAAATTAAAAGTCGCTGTCACTTTCGACGCTCTGAAAGAGTTCACTCAAGCCGTAGGCGGTGATAAAGTCGATGTTTACACCCTCATCCCCGATGGGACAGAGCCCCATGAATTCCAACCGACGACGCAGACTATTAAACATCTCGGTAAATCTCAGCTCTTCGTTTACAGCGGCCTGGGCATGGAACCGTGGGCCCCTAAGGTCGTCGAAGCAGCCAAGAATACATCCCTCCATACGGTCAATGCCTCGCAAGGCGTCACGCCCATCGCCCTGACCGATGAGGAAGATGTCAAAGAACACGGCGCCTACGACCCTCACATCTGGCTGAGCCTGGTAAACGCCCAAATCGAAGTATCTAACATCGCCGCCGCCCTGGCTGAAGCCGACCCGGCCAACGCCGACTATTACCGCAACAATGCGGCGAATTACAAAAAACAGCTCCAGGCCCTGCAAGACGAATATGCCCGCAAATTCGCCAGCGTTCCCCGCAAGGATTTCGTCACCGGCCACGCTGCCTTTGCCTACCTCTGCCGCGACTTCGGCCTGACCCAGCACAGCGTCGAATCCGTCTTTTCCAGCGGCGAACCCAGTGCCCGCCAGCTGGCCCGCCTGGCCGACTATTGCCGGGCCAACGACGTGCGGACCATCTTCGTCGAAGACATGGTCAGCCCGAAAACGTCAGAAACCCTGGCCCGTGAAGTCGGTGCCCGCGTCGAAACGATCCATACCATCGAAACGAGTGAAGATGACGAATCCTACCTGGATCGCATGCGCGACAACCTGGAAAAGATTTATGCCAGCAGCCTGCGCTAAAATGGCAAAAAATAAAGTAACCATGGAGAAGAATATGAAACATAAAACATATAAAGCCGCAATTTTTGATATGGACGGTACCGTCCTCAATACCCTGGAAGACCTGACCAGCGCCTTGAACCACGTCTTAGCCGAAACAGGTCACGACCATGCCTATGGGACAGCCCAGGTCCGCCAATTCTTCGGCAGCGGCGTCCAAGTGGCCATTACCCGCGCCTTGGCCATTGAAAAGGGGATTGCCTCTTACGAACAGCTGGAATACGTCGGCCAGGACGGCGATACGATTACACCGCGTGTCGATGCCCAGGAAGTCCGCCGCATCCAGGACATCTTCCGTCCCTACTATGCCGCCCACTGCGCCATCCAGACGGGAGAATACACCGGCATCAGCCAGCTCCTCCGCCAGCTCCGGGCCAATGGCATCCAAACGGCCGTCGTCTCTAATAAACCCGACCCGGCCGTACAGAAACTGACAGCCGACTATTTTCAGGACCTCTTCGATCTCTCCCTGGGCGAACAGCCCCAGATACGGCGAAAGCCTGCGCCGGACATGGTCCTCAAAGCCTTGAAAGACTTAGGACTCACGCCGGAACAGGCTGTTTACATCGGCGATTCTGAAATCGACATCCAGACCGCCAAAAACGCAGGCCTGGACTGCATCAGCGTCACCTGGGGTTTTCGTTCCAAAACTTTTTTGAAAGCCCACGGTGCCCGCTTCCTCGTCGATACGCCGGAAGAAATCGCCAGGTTCTTTTAAAAAACTAGCGATTATTCTCCCTCAGGTACGAACCAAAGGCCATTATTGTTTTTCTTCATATACTCTTTGAATTCGTCGGAATGGTATGCATCGGCAATATCTTTGACCCATTGTGCATCTTTATCTTTATCCTGGACAACGAGCTGTAACAGGAGATGCGGTAAGATATCTTCTTTAGCCAAAGCCGTCTGAGGATCGATTTTAGCATTGTAAATGATAGCGCCAGTGATGACAATGTAACTGAAATCACTGCGTACAGATGGGATAGTTAAAGATTTCATTTCTGTAAATTTCAAGTGATGCGGATTTTCTACGATATCCTGCTGGGTAACTGTCGACAAGTCTTTATTGGGATCCAATTTAATCCAGCCGATTTTCTGGAGCAGGGCATAAGCACGAGCTGTATTAGAAGCATCGTTTGGAACGGCAATCGTATCGCCATCAGCAACCTGGTCCAAAGAAGTCTTAGAACCCGGGAAAATACCGGCCGGAACAGTCGGAATCGGCGTAATAGCCGCTAAATGGCCATTTTGTTTTTGATTAAAGTTTTCCATATAAGCCGTATGCTGTTCAACGTTGAAATCTACTTCACCTTCATTCAAAGCTACATCGGCCTGCAATAAATCAGACATATCCTTACCGGTAACTTTATAGCCTTTCTTTTCCAAAATAGGCTTAATTCCCTTTTCAAAGAGGTCGGAATACGGTCCCTGAGACTTACTGTACGTCAGTTCCTTTTTGTTGGCGCTAGATGCATTATTGCTGTCGCTGCCACAACCGGCAAGAAAAGCAGCGCCCATGATGACGGCCATCGCAATGACACCAAATTTTTTCCATGTTTTCCATTTCATATGAATACCCCCTAAATGAACATCCCTATATATGATAAGTGTGCAACCTTAATGATTGCGCGTCTTATAGGCAAAATGATTGCCAATGGATTGAATGATTTGTACAAAGATAACTAAGATGACGACCGTAAAGAACATGAGCGGCGTATTCAATCGTTCATAGCCATAGGTCAAAGCTAAGTCACCGACGCCACCGGCCCCAATGACACCAGCCATAGCTGTCGCTCCGATAAGGCCGATAGTCCCAGTCGTAATCGATAGAATAAGAGAGCTTTTAGCTTCAGGAAGCAGAAAATACCAAACGATTTCAAAATAAGACGCTCCCATGGACTGCGCCGCTTCCACGATCCCCTTGCTGACTTCCAAAATGGAATTTTCAAAAAGCCGGGTCAAGTAAGGCGCAATGAAAATGACCAGTGGAACTAAAGCCGCTGTCGTCCCAATACGAGTCCCAACAATCATTTTAGTCAATGGCAAAATAAAAACCATCAAGATGATAAACGGGATACTGCGAATAATGTTGATAACTGTATTGAGAACAGTATAGACATATTTATTCTTCAAAATGCCATCATCATTAGTCAGCACCAGGACAACAGACATGATAATTGCCAAAATAGTCCCTAAGAATAACGAAACGAAGACCATATATACAGTCTGTTCTGCCGCCAAAATAATCTGCGACATAGGCACACCTAAATCAATCATTACAAATCAACCTCCTGCCACTGAACCTGCTGTTCATCAATGTATTGAATAACCTTGGCAATCTCTGCATCATTCCCAATAATCTGAAGGATGAAGATACCAAGAATCGTCTTTTGTAATTCATTGACTGATGCAAAGAGGATATTCGTCTGGACGGAAAAGGTTTTGTTGATATGATACATAAGGTGGTCTGTCGCATTATCGCCAAGGAAACGAAGTTTCAAAATTTTATAATTATCTTTTTCTTCATGAATCTTGGCAACGACAGACGGCGGAATCTGGTCGGGAATAACCGTACGGACAAATTTTTTAGTCATATCCTGCTGAGGATTACTGAAGACTTCCAGCACAGATCCTCTTTCTACGACTTTACCATGTTCCATGACGGCCACACGATTGCATAGACGCTGAATAACTTGTATTTCATGCGTAACGATAAGCATGGTAATATTTAACTCTTTATGAATCCGTTCAAGGAGCTGCAAAATCGATTCCGTCGTTTCCGGATCCAGTGCACTTGTCGCTTCATCGCATAAGAGAATAGACGGATCCGTAGCCAGTGCGCGAGCAATGCCAACACGCTGCTTTTGCCCGCCAGAAAGTTGACCCGGATAAGCATCGGCCTTATCCGCCAGATTGACGTATTCCAAAAGTTCCATGACCTTTTTATGCATCTTGTCTTTATCCGCTTTATTAAGCCGTAAAGGAATAGCTACATTGTCAAAAACGGTCCTCGAGTCGAGAAGATTGAATTGCTGAAAGACCATACCAATGGATTTGCGAAGTTTACGCATTTCATTGTGAGAAATTTTACTCAAATCTTGGCCGTTGATTTCTACATGACCTTCGGTCGGCATTTCTAGGCCGTTGACCATGCGCAGCAGCGTCGATTTACCTGCACCGCTGAACCCGATGACGCCAAACATATCTCCGTCATCAATAGTCAGTGATACATGCTGTAATGCTTGTGTCGTAACACCTTTGCTTTTAAAGGTCTTGCTGACATCTTTAAATTGAATCATCCCTTGCTGCTCCCTTCTTGCTGAATCTGTTCTACTGCCTGGCAGGCCAGTTCAGCCATATATTGTGAAGCCGGATATAGTGCGGCTGGATTTACCTTGAATTTAGCATTGTGATTCGGGTAGGAATGGCCAGTCCCGACAAAAACAAAATAACCAGGTACCTTATCGTAATAAAAGGCAAAGTCTTCGCCTCCCAGTGACGGGGCCATCGGTTGTTTATCAAAGCCCTGTTTATCAGCTACCTTACGGGCTAAGATTCCCCAATGAGCATCATTAATCAATGCCGGCGGCCCTGGAATCCAATGGACTTCGGCCTTGGCGCCATAAGCAGCAGCGGTGGAAGAGGCCAAGGATTCGATATGATTGCGAATAGCCTGCCGCCCTTCTTTACTCATACTCCGCGTCGTACCTTCAACAAAAGTTTCATCAGGAATGACATTCCAGTTGTGACCGCCTTCAATATGGGTAACGCTGACCAAAGTAGCGGCGAAGGGATCCATATTCCGGCTGACCACAGTCTGGACAGCACCGACAAAAGCAGACGCTGTTACGATGGGATCGATACCTTTATCCGGATGAGCTGCATGGACGCCCTTGCCATGAAAAGTAATACGAAAAGCATCGACAGCCGCCATGGCCGGACCATCGATGATCCCCATTTGACCGACATCGAGAAGGGGCGTGCAGTGCATTCCAAAAATCGCATCGACATCATCAATAATGCCCGTTTCAATGATTTTCAAGGCTCCGCTCGGACCTTCTTCTCCCGGCTGGAAAATAATACGGATAGTTCCTTGAATATCGGCTTCCCGTGCTTTCAATAAATAAGCTGCCCCCAAAATAGAAGCTGTATGGAAGTCATGTCCGCAAGCATGCATACAATCGGGATGTTCTGACCGATGAGGTACGTCAGCTTTTTCCGTAACCGGCAGGGCATCAATATCGCAGCGGATAGCAACAATAGGATGTTTTCCTGTTCCGACCTCTGCAACGACGCCCGTCTCCAAAGGCAGATTCAAAATATGAAGCCCGCCTTTTTGTAAGTCTTGACGGATCCGTTTGGTCGTCTCTATTTCTTTAAAAGATAGTTCCGGATGACGATGGAACCATTGAAATTCATCATGAATATATTGATTTATGTCCTGTATCATTCATAACCCCTCTTTCTCATTTTCTCTATATCCTTCTGTGGATATACAAACAGGCCACCATCTCCTATGACAGAGACGGTGGCCCGCGGTTCCACTCTGTTTACAGCCAAAACTGTATCTCATAACCGTGTAACGCCGGTCAGACGCAGCTGCATACTAAATTCCGCAGCCATGCAACCAAAGGCATTCCATCCTGTTTCCCAACGATGCAGGCTTTCAGCCCCAGACCTGCACTCTCTGACGCAGTACACAGATGTACTTGTTTTGGTTATCGCATTTCTCAATGTTTACGCCTATGGTACTATTCAAAAGGCTACTTGTCAAGTATAGTTTCATCTTTTTATATATTTTCTAATAAATTAGCAAAAAAATTCACGTTAGCATATCATTATAACAAACATTATTTTGACTCGCTCAGATACTGCTTTTAAAGCGAAAAATCGATGACTTCCTCATTCAGTGGAAAGAGCGTCCTCAGAAAAAGCCGTTTTTCGTCGAAAAGCCCGTCTTATAGTGACATCCGCTTCGGCATCAAGCTCATCGGCGGCAACATCGGCCATGAAAACGATATTTACACCTTTCCTTATTTCTGCACGTTCTTAGTCCGCGATTTTCTCCGCCAGCTCCCACCGGCTCCGGCTCATATGGTATAATAGGAGCAGAATGATTACGTTTGTGAGGTGCGGATATGTCGACGGAAAAACGGATTTTTTACTCGATTTGCCTGATCAGTTTTGTCGGGCCTTTTCTTTCTACGTCTATCAATATCGCCATCCCCGTCATGGCCGGTCAGTTCGGCGTCGCGCCGGACCGCATGAGCTGGGTCGTGACGATTTTCTTGATGACGACGGCTGCTTTTCTCCTGCCTTTGGGAAAGGTCTCCGATGTCCATGGACGGCGGCGGACCTATTCCCTGTCGCTCATCGTCTTTGCCATGGCGACAGCGGCGGCGGCCTTCGCCCAGACCCTGACGATGCTCATCATCTTGCGGGCCATCCAGGGCATCGCCCTGTCCGGCGTCTACGTATCTTACATGCCCCTGCTCCTGGCCACGACGGATGAAGCCCATCAGGGCCATATCCTCGGCCGGGCCGTTGCCCTGACCTATCTTGGCCTGTCCCTGGGTCCGGTCATCGGCGGCGCCCTGACGCAGTTCGTCGGCTGGCGCTGTATCTTCCTCTTGTCTGCCCTGGCCATCATCATTTCGTACGCCTTCATCCGGCCCATCAAAGAAGAATGGTATGCCAACGGCGCTCCCTTCGTCAACCTGGTCAGTACAGCCTTATCGGTCAGCGGCATCCTCTGCGCGCTGTACGGGCTATCATCCTTTGAAGATTACAGTGCTTTTTTCTGGATTGGCCTGGTCTTGCTGGTCATCTTCGTCATCCATGAAGGCAAGTCCTTCCACCCCCTGCTGCCACTCTATCTGTTCCGCAACCTGACTTTTTCCATGTCCAACCTGGCTGCCCTCATCCAGTACAGCTCCACGTATGCCGTGTCCTTCCTGTTATCCCTCTATTTCCAGGTCATCCTCGGCCTGCCGCCGGCTGTATCCGGAGCCATTCTCCTGGTCCAGCCCATCATCATGGCCTTCTTGTCGCCCCGGGCCGGCGACTTGTCGGATAAATACGGCCCACGGGGCATTGCCTCTATCGGCCTCGTCCTGACGGCCCTGGGGCTGACGGCATTCGCCCTGTTCCCGCACATCCCCGTCAGCGGCGCCGCCATATTCCTGGTCTTCATCGGCCTGGGCGCAGCCCTGTTCGGCGCGCCCAACAACAGCGCCATCATAGGGTCGGTCAAAAAGATGCATCACGGCATCGCTTCGAGCATCCTGGCCTTATCGCGCAACCTCGGCCAGGCCCTGAGCATGGCCGTCGTCACCTTCATCATGACGACAGAGACGGCCAAACAGCCGTCTTATGCGGATGGCGTCGTGGCCGCCCTGCACGCTTCGTTCGTCATCTTGGCCGTCCTCTGTTTCCTCGCCGTCACGGCCTCGCTGGCCCGCGGCACAAGTCCCAAAAAAGTGTAAATTAGGAGGTATTTCCATGAAAAAACAACTCATCGCAGCCGTTACGGTTGCATCGCTCCTCGGCTTTGCCGGCGGCACGGCCGTCCAGGCCTTCAACCTCGGCTCTATCCTGAAAGTCGGCGGTATTTCCGTCCTCGTTTCCAAATACGGCGATTCCATCAATGATTTCCTCAACAAACTGCTCATGAAGAACGGCGTCGGCACGGACTACGCGACGAAAGTCGTCCCCATCGTCAGTGTCGGTACGGGTAAATATATCGGCGCCGTCCAGGTCATCGGCCCATCAGCACAGGTCGAAAAGGTCAAGGCCGTGGCTCAGCTGGAAGGCGAATTCAACGGCATCGCCCGGGCCAATGCCCTCATCCCAATGGCGACGACGAATGTCACCAACCTCAGCCGCGTCCAGGGCGTCGGCGTCTCGGCAACAATCGATTTCAAGTTCTGATGCCTTCCCTAAGCAAAGCGGGCGTGGTAAAATAAGACAACCGATTTTTATAAGGAGGCCCTTCGCTTGAAAACTTATCAGCCTATTACGGCAGAAATCATTGAAAAATTAAAGGCCATTACCGGTCCGACTTATGTCAAGACCGATAAAGACCTGCTCTTACAGTATCAGACAGACTATGAAACCAATCCGGCCATGTTCCATCTCCCGGAAGCAGCCGTATCACCGGCCAATGCCCAGGAAATCTCGGACATCGTCAAATTGGCCAATGAATACGACTTCCCCATTACCGTCCGCAGCGGCGGCACCAGCCTGGCCGACGGTGCCATCCCTGTCTGCGGCGGCCTGGTCCTCTGCATGGACCGTCTCAACAAGATCATCGAACTGAATGAAGAAGGCATGTACATGACCGTCGAAGCCGGCGTCCGCACGGTAGACTTGCAGAACGCCGCCAAAAAAGTCGGTCTCATGTATGCCGGCGACCCGTCCAGCGCCGAAAGCTGCCTCATCGGCGGCAACCTGGCCACCAATGCCGGCGGCCTGCGCGCCGTCCGCTACGGCGTCACCCGCGACCAGGTCTACTGCCTGGAAATCGTCACGCCTACAGGGGATATCGTCGAATGCGGCCGCATCCTCAAGAAATGCTCTACCGGCTACGACCTGGAACAGCTCATCATCGGCAGTGAAGGGACGCTGGGCATCATCACCAAAGTCACAGTCAAGCTCATCCCCCTGCCGCCGTACCGCTTCGACGTCCTGGCCATCTACACGAACCCGCGCCAGGCCCTGCACATGGTGCCGAAGCTGATGAAAGCCGGCATCGACCCGACCAGCGTCGAATACATGGACAATTCCTACGTCCGCGGCTGCGCTGACTACTGCCATTACAAGGACATGCCGCACTACGACGACGGCATTTACGTCATCATCACCGTCGAAACGTTCCACGAAGACGAATTGGACACCAAGATGGACGCTGTCTGCACGATCTGTGAAGAATCGGGCGCTGCCGAAGTCCTGGAAGCTGACGACCGCGTCTGGAATATGCGCCGTAACTGCCAGACGTCCGTCGAACTCCAGAGCAAGGTCTTCCTCACGGACGACGTCGTCGTTCCGGTACATAAAATCGCCGGGACCATTGAAAAAATCATGGACATCGGCAAGAACTATCCCTTTGAAGTCAAGATCAACGCCCATATCGGCGACGGCAACCTGCACATCGTCCTCTGCAAGATGGATATGAGCGACGAAGAATGGGAAAAGAACGTCGAAGAATTCCACCAGCAGGTCTACGCCTATGCCTACAGCGTCGGCGGCCGCCTGGCCGGTGAACACGGCATCGGTGCCAAGAAACTGAAATATATGGAACAGTTCACGCCAAAAGGCGAACTGAAAATCATGAAGACCATCAAGCGGGCCATGGACCCGAAAGACATCCTCAACCCGGGGAAAGTGATTGATGCGTAAAAAAAGCGGGGG
>NZ_JBBMEU010000002.1:0-90796 GCF_040096415.1 Megasphaera intestinihominis | reverse complement strand
TACTTTGCGGCGGTACTTCACCACCAAAACAAGATGGTAATAGAGCAAGAACACTGAATGGTTGTTACTGTCTAATTTCATAGTATAATCAGTCCTTTCTCTCTTACTACTGATTATACTGCAAAACAAATTATGAAGCAATTGTCTTTCTGAGGGCATCGAACCCTCAGAAAAACCTGCAATTCATCTCACCGCCTAAAGAGGCGGGAGTACGTTCACTTCTAAATTCTGTCTTATTCTAAGCCATATTTTTTGAAAAGTGTTTCACGGAACTCTTTACTGGAAGCTGCTTTTTTCGCTTCATCATACCGTTTTTCCTCCAATAACAGACCCATCAATTTTTCCCATCGGTTATCTGACGATTTCCGTTCTTCTGCACGACCTTTTTCAATTCCTTCTGCACGTCCCTTAGCTTCCCCTTCTTCAAAGGCATCGCGATGGTCCGAGTTATAGTCTAGGATGGCGAGTTCGCGGTTGATGTAAGCCAGGCGTTCGGCGTCATCCTGAAGAAAGGTCCGGGCGGCATCTATGGCTTTATGGATGGCTTCATCGCTCATGATCAGTTCCCTCCTTCTAATCCACATGCATGAACAAGACAAGCCCTATCATGCTGACGGGTCGCCCACGGACGACCCCTACGATGGTATGAGCTGGTTAGCGAAATACGCCAGCCAGCGCTCCATTTTCGTCATGTCACGGATTCGCTTCTTCGGCGATTTCGTATATTTCGGAATCTCCAGGAAATGAAGGCCTCAGGCCGCGGCGTAGAGCCGTTCGTCGTAGGTCGTTCGTCGAATTTAGGGTCTGACGGCCCGCAGTTCGCAGGCCGCGGTTCACTTCGGATTCAAATGCCGCTGCGCGACGATAAATTCAAATTAACGACATTGCCTCAAGGAACCCTCAGCTCGTGAAAAAATAGTGGTTCGTGGCTCGTGGCTCGTAAAAACCTACCATCATACAAGAATAGGTATGCCAAATCTCACAACGGGCTGCCCAGCCACAGCTGTCCGTTTTGGCAGCCGTCTTGCGCCTCCCGACGGTCAGCACCTGACGGGCCAAAAAGGCTTGGGACAGCCCCTACGCACAAGGCCGTTGGCCGTGTATTTTTTTTGCGGTCTGCCGTCTGCGAACTGCGGCCTGCGAAATTCCCATCACTCCCAGTCATCATATTGGTTATCGTCATACTGGCTGTCGTCGTACTGGTTATCGTCATACTGGCTGTCGTCATCGGGGTTATCCCAATTCCCGTCGTAATCGCGTTCGACCCGTTCTTGTTCTTTGTTCCGTTCGTGGAGTTCGTGCAGGATAAGGCCTGTGCCGACGGCTGACAGGAAGGCCGCATCGTCGGCATCGAGTCGATGTTTCGTCTTTACGGGTTCCTGGGCCGACTGGATTTTTTCTTTTTCAGCTACCGCTGTCTTTTCCCGTTCTTTTTGTTCGGCCTGTTTCTGGCCGCTCCGCCGCAGACCACAGATGATGACAAAGGTCGTCAGGGTCGCCGCGATGACGGCTTTCAAGGGTTCCGTGACGCCGAGCCACATATAGAGTTTGGCAGTGCCTGTGAGCAGTAAAAATAAGAAGATGACCAATCGAGCTGGCATAGCCCTCACCTCGTATCGTAAAAAACATAGTTCCTATGCTTTTATTATATCATGACTTGCCCATTCTGAAACGTTTAACAAATCCCATCCCCATTACAAGCCTGTCTTTTTATGGTAAAATGGGGACAACGTCACAATATTTTATCATCAAGGGGGATTTCGATTTATGCTCAATCAAGTTTCTGTATTCACTGAAAACACGAAGGGCGCCTTGCGCAAGATGACGTCGGTCTTAGCCGATGCCAATATCAATATCTACACCATGCTGGCCAATGACAGCGCAGAATTCGGCATCATCCGCCTCATCGTCACCAATCCGGAACTGGCTGTCTCGAAATTGCAGGAAGCCGGCTACCAATGTCATATGGACAAAGTCGTCGCCGTCGAAATGGGCGATACGCCGGGCTGTCTGGACAAAATCCTCGACAGCCTCCGCCAGGCCAATATTTCCATTGACTACTTGTATATTTCTTATAACCGCCAGGCCGGCACACCGGTCGCCATCTTCAAGACCCGCGAAATGGAAACGGAAACGTTCCTGCGCGGTAAAGGATATGTATTGTTGGATACTTTTTAAAAAAAATCGCTGTCGCACGTACGACAGCGATTTTTTTTTAGTGGTTAGGGGCTAGTGGTTAGGGGCTAGGGGTTGGTTTTTAATTTAAGGCCCTCTTCTACAAACTACAAACTCCGTACTACAAACTATAGAGAAGCTCCTACAGTGCGGCTATAAGACCGCAAAAACGAACCACTAGCCACGAGCCACTAATTACAGCAATTCTGCCATATCGTAGATGAGGCGTTCGGATTTTTCCCAGCCCAGGCAGGGGTCGGTGATGGATTTGCCATAGGTGCCTTCGCTGATTTTCTGATTGCCGTCTTCGATGTAGCTTTCGATCATCAAGCCCTTGACCAGCTGTTTGATGTCGGCCGAGTGCTTGCGGCTGTGGATGACGTCTTTGGCGATGCGTATCTGTTCGAGGTATTTCTTGCCCGAATTGGCATGGTTGGCGTCGACGATGACGGCCGGATAGGACAGGTCCCGCTTGCCATAGGCTTCGTACAGGCGCTGGAGGTTTTCATAATGGTAGTTAGGCATGCTGTTGCCGAAGCTGTCGACATAGCCGCGCAGGATGGCGTGGGCCAGCGGATTCCCTTTGGTGCGGACTTCCCAGCCGCGGAAGAGGAAATCCTGCGTATGCTGGGCCGCTTCGATGGAGTTGAGCATGACCGAAATGTCACCGGACGTCGGGTTCTTCATGCCCACAGGGATGCCGACGCCACTGGCAATCATGCGGTGGAACTGGTCTTCGACGGACCGGGCGCCGACGGCGGCATAGGACAAGAGGTCCGACAAGTAACGGAAGATTTCCGGATAGAGGACTTCTTCAGCGCAGGTAAAGCCCGTTTCGCGGACGACGCGGGCATTCATTTCACGGATGGCGATGATGCCGCCCAGCATGTCTTCCTTGCCTTCCGGGTCCGGCTGATGAAGCATGCCCTTATAGCCGACGCCGATGGTACGGGGTTTGCTGGTGTAGACGCGCGGGATGATAAAGATTTTATCTTTGACCTGTTCCTGGACCTTGACCAGGCGATGGATATAGTCGAGGACAGCCGGTTCATTGTCGGCCGAACAGGGACCGATGATGAGCAGGAAGCGGTCGTCTTGGCCGGTCAGGATGTTTTTGATTTCTTCATCCCGTTTCGCCTTGATGGCCTTGACCTTGTCGTCGATGGGAAATTGTTCCATCAGTTCCTGTGGTTCCGGTAATTTTCGGATATATTCCATTTGCATTTCCATAATATCTTCCCCCTGAGTAAAAGTGATGTTGGTCACATTATAGCACAGGTTGCGGCCTTTCCCTATAGGGAAAATCAGCCCAGCCGGACAGTAAACGTTATTCGTTGGGCCTTATAGGATACATTAATCTTACCGCCCATGAGTTTCGTCAATTCTTCGGCCATGGACAAGCCGATGCCATAGCCGGCCTTCTGGCTGTTATGGGACGTATCGCCGCGGTAGAAGCGTTCAAAGAAGCGGGAATAATCCACATTAGCCCCGTCGGCATAGGTGTTGGTCACGGCGACAATCGCCCCCTTCCCCAGACGGGGACGGCGCAGGGAGACGTCGATGGTCCCCTTGTCATCGCAATACTTGACAGCGTTGTCGACGAGGATGTTGACCAGTTCATAGAGGCACTTACTGTCGCCTTTGACGTGGATGCCGTCGGCAATATCCGTATGCAAGGTCTTTTCGGCGTCAATGGCCAGCTGCTGGAAGGAGTCGGCTACGGCATGGACCGTTTCCGACAAGTTCACATCGGTAATGACCAGGTCGACCTGAGAGCGTTCGCCCATCTTGGACAGCATGATGAGGTTCTGGATGAGGTTGGACAGGCGGCGGACCTGCTTGAGGATGCTGTCCGTCCACTGGCTCTGGCCATTGAGCATCTCGATGGCTTCGGCATTGGCGGAGATGATGGCAATCGGCGTCTTGAGTTCGTGCCCGGCATTGGTGATGAAGCGCTTCTGGTTCTCCATGTTGCGGACGAAAGGCCGGATAGCGACGTTGCACATGGCCGCCAGGATGATGACGTATAAGATGACACAGCCCAGGCCAAACCAGAGAGAATAGCGCATGAACGAAGTGACAGCAGCGACGTCGCGCGTGCAGTCCAGGATGACGATGAGGAAGCTGCCGTCGTCGTTGGGCTGAATCATATAGGCATAACTGGCCCGGTTCTTTTTGAAAAAGCCCTGTTTCGTTCCGTTTTCCCGCGCCTCAGCGACAGTCGTCCGGGCATATTCGATGGCTTCTTTTTCAGAAAACGAAGCGATGTGCTGGATGTCGATTTTTTCTGCATAGCCGCTGGCATTGACGAGGACGCTGAAAAAGCGTATCTGGTAGGCAAATTCCGGCGTTTCTTCCGTCCATGACGGGTCGCTGAAGAAACTGCCATCGTCGCCGCCGATTTTCTGGGGCACAGCGCCGTTGTTATGGATGATATAGGTCAGGACCGACATGACCTGCTGATTCATCCGCATATAGGCGATGGTATTGATGAGGCCCAGGGCGCCGCCGAGGACGACGAGGACGCCGATTGTCGCCATGATGATGAATTTACGGCGCAGGCGCTTGATCATATTCATGGTCTAACCCTCCGCAGACGCTTCTTTCACGGTCAAGGCATAGTCCTGCCCTCTTTGGCCGACGATTTCAATGTCGGCCTGGACGGCTTCGAGCTTTTCCCGTAAATACGAGACGTAAAGGAAGACGATGCCTTCATCGACGTCTTCTTCTTCATCGCCCCAGACGTTATCGAGGATCTGGGCCGTCGACAGGGTTTTGCCGGCGTTGGCCATGAAGAATTTCATGAGCTTCGTTTCCTTATTGGCCAGGCGGATAGAATTGCGGCAGGCCAGTTCCTGTTCTTCCACGTCGAGTTCGACATTGCCGACAGTGAGTTTCGACGGCGCATAGGACGTCGACCGCCGCGTCAGGGAGCGCAGGCGGGCCAGGAGTTCGCCCATGGCGAAGGGCTTGGTCAAGTAGTCGTCGGCACCGGCGTCGAGGCCGGTAATGCGGTCGTCGATTTCGGCTTTGGCCGTCAGCATGATGACCGGCGTCATATTCCCTTTGTCGCGGATTTCCTTCAAGGCCTGGACGCCGTCCTTCTTCGGCATCATGATGTCGAAGATCATACAGTCATAGGACTGGGACAGGGCTTTTTCGACGGCAGCCTGGCCGTCATAGACGGCATCGACATCGTATCCCGAATGGGTCAGGATGGCAGACAGAGCTGCGGACATTTCTTTTTCATCTTCAGCTAATAGAAGGCGCATAGCGTTTCCCCCTTATTCTTGTGCATGGATCAAATTGCGGATAGTCTGCATGGACACGTCGCACGAAGCCAGTTCATCGGCACAGCGCTTGAGTTCCCGGACGATGAGTTCCGGGTTCTTGATGTCGTGCTTGTATTTCATCTGATGTTCCAGGCTGGCCCAGGAATCCATGGCAATCGTGCGCAGCTGGACTTCGGCATAGAAATGACCCGGATTGGCGCCGGTCACATCTTCATAAGGCTCTTCCAGTTCCAAAATGACGTGGTAACTGCGGTAGCCGTTCGGTTTGACGTGGCGGATATAATCTTTCTCTTCGACGACGCGGACGCCATCGAGGCTTTTCAGGAAGTCGATAGCCCGATAGATGTCGTCGAGGAAACAACAGACGATACGGATGCCGATGGCATCGCGGATATCGTGGAGAGCCGAATAGGCCGTCTGAGGCAGGCCCTTGCGGTCACATTTTTCCCGCATACTCCCTTCGGACTTGATGCGGTAAATCAGGTGTTCATAAGCCGCTTCCCCGGTCTTGGCCTTTATATCGTCACTATAGGCGCGGATACGGCCGATAATATCTTCCAGAGCAGCCTGCAAAGCCGGTCCATAGGAACCATAGATAGAATCCATAGTAGTATCACCTCATTCTACAAATTATCGGGAATGTACGAATATTATAGCACACAAAAGGCGCTGTCGCATGAAGACAGCGCCTTTTTGCTGTAGGGGCTCGCACGTGGCGACCCCTACACCCCAAAAACTATCTGTACTACAAACTATAAAGATAATGTAAGGGCGCCCGCCATGCCAATAGCGGACGGCCATCATCAATCCTTCTTATTCGTCAAATAGTACGAAATGCGGCTCAAGCCGATGGACAGGTCTTCGCGGAAGACGAAGATGCCGTCCGGTACGGTCAGGCGCAGCGGTGCAAAGGACAAGATGCCCCGGATGCCGGCGGCGACCATCTGGTCGGCGACCTGCTGAGCTACAGCTGCCGGTGTCGTGATGATACCGATCTGGATGCCTTCGCGCTGAATGACTTCGCCCATTTCAGAAATCGGCGTGACTTCGACGCCGCCGACGTTCTGACCGATGATGCGGTGATCGACGTCGAACAAGCCTGTCGTGCGGAAGCCCAAGCGTCCGAAAGTCTTGTAGTTCGCCAAGGCCCAGCCGAGATGGCCGATGCCGGCGATACCGATTTTCCAATGCTGCTGCAGGCCGATGATTTCCACGATCTGCTGGCATAATTCACTGACGTAATAGCCTACGCCCTTTTTTCCAAAAGCCCCAAAGCAGGTCAGGTCTTTGCGGATTTGTTCCGGCGTAATCCCCAACCGTTCCCCTAACTTTTCGGATGAGATGATATCGATTCCCGCGTCTTGCAATAATAGCAAGTCCCTGTAGTACAGCGGCAATCGTTCGATGACAGCATCCGATATTGCCTTTTTCTGTCTCATGGATAATACCCTCCAACTATGTCCCAAGCTATTCCCTATAGCTATAAGTCATCTTATCTAGTGATAATAGTCACAGACTTATTATATATCATTGTGAATTATTTCGCAAACTATTTTTATCGTTTTTTTTCACATTCTTCGCCATACATGTTAGCAAAAAGGGCACTCATCAGCCAAAAAGTAAGTGAAATCTGGGTACTAAATAAATCGTAGTCGCTCATGCCGCTGATTCCCAGGGACAAGACGGCAGCGGCCAGGGTCATGGCCAGGGATCGGCTGAAGGTGTGGGCCGCATGGCTGCGTACATAGCGGATGGCATACCAGGCATTGCCGAAAAAGAACCATAAGCCGAAGCCCAGGCCGGCCATGCCCGTTTCTGCCAGGATGTTGAGGTACATATTATGGGCGTGGAAGATGACGATACCTGCTTCCTGGATCAATTCATTATAGACGGGATAGACGTGTTTGAAGGCGCCCCAGCCAATGCCCAGGACGGGATGGTCGACAAACATGGCAATGGCTGCCTCCCACATGTCCATGCGCATGGAAACGGACGTGTCCGCTTCGCTGTGGCTGAAAATGGACATCAGGCGGTCGGCGACGCCGCCGTGGTAGAAAGCCAGGATCAGCGGGCCTGCCAGAAAGAGGAGCCACACCCGTTTATCCCAAAAGAGGCCGAAAAAGAAGATCAAAGCGCAGACGCTGAGCCATGCGCCACGGGAATAGGTCAGGATCAGGCAGAGGGTCAGGATGGCAAAAAAGGCCAGGTACATGACGTGATGCCAGCGATGGCGGGTACAGATCATCATCGACGCCGCAGCGCTCATGATAATCAGCAGGAAGGCCGACAATAAGTTAGGGTTGTACAGCGTCGAGTACATGCGGCGCCGCAGCATGGGAAAGGCTGAGTTGTCGACCCATTCGGCCTCGTGGAGGGTCAGCATGTGGGCATACTGGTACAGGCCGTACAGGGCGACGACGAAGGCACTGAGGAGGAGCGTCGAAAAGAGCAGGCGCCGTTCCCAGGAATGGCGGACGAACAGGAGGATGCCAAAGTAGAGCACGAGGTACTGCAAAACCGTGAAGGCATAGAAAGCCGTCCCTAAGAGAAAGTGCGGCGAGCCGACGAGAGACAGAAAGGCCACCAGGGCAAAGCCGACAGCCGGCAAGGACAACGGCGACTGGCGCAGGGGCAGTTTGGGATATTTTTTACAGTAATAGAGCCCCAGGCCCAGGGCGATGATGAAAAAGCCTTCCATAATGAACAAGTTCACCGGCATAAAAAAGACAGTACCAGCCATAGCATAGACGACGCGCAGCCGTGCCCGCTCGGCTGGCGTACTGCCGGTCCGTATCATCCACTTCATAATGTTCGCTCCTTACATTCCGTGTAAAATATATGTATCATTTTACCATAAAAAGGCGCAGAGGCGCAACGAAAAGGCGCTGTCCTGTAAGACAGCGCCTTTTCAATGGCTAGTGGCTCACCGCTAGCTGCTATAAAGAGGAATCAAGCGGGCCGCCCTTTGGGACGGCCCCTACAAGCTGCTAGCCGCTCAGCCCTTACTCAATATGGTATCTCTTCCGGAAGTATTTCCGGACTTCTCCCTGGATGTACAGAGAGCCGACGATGCAGAGGACCTGGTCCGGTTTGACGGCAGCCAGGGCTTTGTCCAGGCCTTCGGCGATGGTGCCGGCCCAATCGGCTTTGCACGGCAGGATGGCCGCCATGGCCTTGGGGTCGGCTGAGCGCGGCGTCGGTGCCGGTGCGCAGACGACGTAATCGTCGTCGTGGAAGAGTTCCCGTACCATCTGACTGTAATCTTTGTCGGCCAGGACGGAGAAGAGGAAGACCCGCTTCCGCGAGGCGAAGACGTCTTCGTAAGTCTTGCAGAAGGTGTCGATGCCAGCCGGGTTGTGGGCGCCGTCGAGGACGACGTCGATGTCACCGGCTTTGAAGACCTGGAAGCGGCCTGGCCACTGGACATGGCGGATGCCGTTTTCCAGGACCGTCCGGGTCAGTTTCTTTTCATGGCGGGCCAAGATGAGCAGTGTCATGACGGCAGCGGCGCAATTCGTCCGCTGGTGTTTGCCCAGCAGGGGCAGGACCGTCGTAATGGCAAAGCCGTATTTTTCCCGGACCGTCACCATCTGACCGGCTTCCGGGTCTTCCGGTCCGGCGTTGCCGACGACGTCGAAGCTGTGGTCCAGAGCATAGAGGCGGCTGTGCTTTTCATAGGCCTTGCGGGCGATGACCTGCAAAGCCGGCCCATCGGCGGTCGTGACGACAGGTACGCCTTCCTTGATGATGCCCGCTTTCTGTTCGGCAATGGCTTCGATCGTATTACCACAGTATTTCATGTGGTCCATGGCGACGTTAGTGATGACCGAGACGACGGGGACGATGACGTTCGTCGAATCGAGGAGGCCGCCCAAGCCCACTTCGATGACGGCGTAATCGACGCCGATATAGTCGAAGTACCAGAAAGCAGCAGCCGTAATCATTTCAAATTCCGTCGGCCCTTCCCCGCCGGCAGCGACCATGGCCGTCACGGCGTCTTTGACGACGGATACGGCTTTGGCAAAGTCGTCGCGGGAAATGTCATGGTTGTCGATATGGATCCGTTCCGTATAGTCTTCCAGATGAGGCGACGTGTAGCGGCCCGTCCGGAAGCCCGCTTCAGTCAGGACCGAGGCGATCATAGCCGTCACCGAGCCCTTGCCGTTGGTCCCGGTGACGTGGATGGTCTTATAGTTGTTCTGGGGATTGTCCAGCCGTTCCAGTAAGGCCTGGATACGGCCGAGCCCCAGCTGGATGCCAAAGACATTGGCTGATTCCAGATAGTCGATTGCTTGTTCGTAGGTCATAGCTGCCTCTTAGAGTTTAGCCAGGTCTTCCATGCTCTTGGTCAAAGCAGCCATCTTTTCCTGGTAGTCGGCGAGCTTGCCCTTTTCTTTTTCGACGACCGCTGCCGGTGCTTTCGAGAGGAAGCCCTGGTTGGACAGCTTCTTGTCGAGGCGGGCGATTTCCTTCTGGAGTTTTTCCTGTTCCTTCTGGACGCGGGCCGTTTCTTTTTCGACGTCGATGAGGTCTTTGAGCTGTAAGTAGACTTCAATGCCCGGGACAACGGCGACGACGGCATTTTCCGGTTTGGCATCGCCCGCACCGAGGAGGGTTACTTTATCGGCAAAGGCCAGGGTATGGAAGTAATCTTCGTAAGTCTTCAAGGTCTGAGCCATGTCTTCCGTAGCCGGAGCCAGGATGACCGGCGCCTTCTTGCCCATGGGGACGTTCGATTCGGCGCGGAGGTTACGGATACCCTTGATGGCTTCCATCATGGTATTCATCGTAGCGGCATCGGCCGGGAAGTTCCATTTATCCTGCGTCTTCGGCCAGGGAGCGACGATGATGCTTTCGCCTTCGTGAGGCAGGTGCTGCCAGAGGTGTTCCGTAACGAAGGGCATGAAGGGATGGAGCATTTCCAGGGTGTGCGTCAGGACATAGACCAGGACGTACTGAACCGTGTGCTTGTCCCGTTCGCTTTCGGCCTGGTAAAGGCGTTTCTTGGCCAGTTCGATGTACCAGTCGCAGTAGGAGTTCCAGATGAAGTTGTAAACGGCATCGGCAGCGTCGCCGAGTTCAAATTTATCCAGATCTTCCGTGACTTTGGCGACTGTTTCATTGAAGGATGTGAGGATCCAGCGGTCGGCCAGGGTCAGGTCTTTATCTTCAGGGATGAAGGTTTCGTCGAAATCACCGAGGTTCATGATGACGAATTTAGAAGCGTTCCAGATCTTATTGGCAAAGTTACGGTTCGCTTCGACGCGTTCCATGTAGAAGCGCATGTCGTTGCCCGGCGTATTGCCCGTGACCAGGGTGAAACGCAGGGCATCGGCGCCGTACTGTTCGCAGACGCCGAGGGGATCGATGCCGTTGCCCAGGGATTTACTCATCTTGCGGCCCTGGCTGTCGCGGACCAGGCCGTGGATGAAGACGTTCTTGAAGGGGATTTCCTTCATGAATTCGCAGGTCATGAACATCATGCGGGCGACCCAGAAGAAAATGATGTCATAGCCCGTGACCAGGACGCTGGTCGGGAAGAACTGCTGGATATCCGGCGTCTTATCGGGCCAGCCCATAGTCGAGAACGGCCAGAGAGCCGAACTGAACCATGTATCGAGGACGTCCGGGTCGCGATGGATATGTTTGCTGTGGCAGTGCTGACATTCTGTGATGTCTTCCCGGCTGACGGAAGACTTGCCGCAGTCATCGCAGTACCAGACAGGGATCTGATGGCCCCACCAGAGCTGACGGCTGATGCACCAGTCGTGGACGTCTTCCAGCCAGTGATTATAGGTCTTGACGAAACGGTCGGGGATGAACTTCGTCTTGCCGTCTTCGACGGCCTTGAGGGCGGCTTCAGTCAAGGGTTTCATCTTGACGAACCACTGCTTGGTGACGAACGGTTCGACTGTCGTCTTGCAGCGCGAGCAATGGCCGACGGCATGGGTCAGTTCTTCGATGTGGTCCAGGAGGCCCAATTCTTTCAAGTCGGCGACGACGGCTTTCCGGCAGTCTTCCCGGGTCATGCCGTTGTATTTGGCACCGGCTTTTTCATTCATCGTGCCGTCGAGGTTCATGATCATGATGGATTCCAGGTTGTGGCGCTGGCCCATTTCAAAGTCGTTCGGGTCGTGAGCCGGCGTAATCTTGACGGCGCCCGTACCGAAGCCGATATCGACGTAATCGTCGGCGATGACTTCGACTTCGCGGTCGATGAGAGGAACGACGACTTTCTTGCCGATGTATTTCTTCATGCGGTCGTCAGCCGGGTTGACGGCGACAGCCGTATCGCCCATGATCGTTTCCGGACGGGTCGTAGCGATCATGATGTAGTCATCTTCGCCGACGACAGGGTATTTGATGTACCAGAGATGGCCCTGGACGTCGGAATGGTCGACTTCGATATCCGACAGGGCCGTATGGCAGTGCGGGCACCAGTTGGTGATGCGCTGGCCCTGGTAGATGAGGCCTTTTTCATAGAGCGTTACGAAGACTTCGCGGACGGCGCGGGCGCAGGTATCGTCCATGGTGAAGCGCTTGCGGCTCCAGTCGCAGGAAGATCCGAGGCGGCGGACCTGTTTTTCGATGCGGCTGCCGTACTGTTCCTTCCAGGCCCAGACGCGTTTCAGGAATTCTTCACGGCCGATGTCGTAGCGGGACTTGCCTTCTTCTTTGGCCAGCTGCTGTTCGACTTTGACCTGGGTTGCAATGCCAGCGTGGTCCGTGCCGGGGATCCAGGCGACGTTATAGCCTTCCATGCGTTTGAAGCGGACGAGGATATCCTGCAGGGTATTGTCCAGGGCGTGGCCCATGTGGAGCTGACCCGTGACGTTCGGCGGCGGCATGACGATGCTGAACGGTTCTTTGCTCGGATCCGGGTCCTGATGGAAGTAGCCATTCTTTTCCCAAAAATCATACCAGGACATTTCAATGTCGTTCGGTGCATAAGCGCCTAACTGTTCCTTATTCCATTTCATCTATATTCCCTCCAAAACAAAAAAGAGCATTCCCTCGCCTAAGGGTATTCCTTAGGACGAAAGAATGCTGTATCTTCCGCGGTACCACCTAATTTGCCGCTTGCGCGACCGCTTCATGGCACAGGTAACGTCTGCTGCACGGGCAGGCCTTTCCTCCTGCCAGCTCCCGGGTGACGCGCCCTACCCTCTTTGGATGCCCTCGCACCGGACTCGGCATCTCGCTGACAAAAAGAAATAAGGCTTCTTCCGCTCATCGCTTTTATGTGATAAATATTGTAGCAAGTTTACTTGGGCCTGTCAAGGTACTCCGCATAAAATCAATAGACGCCCTGCTTGAAGAGGGTCATCATTTCCATGGTCAGGCTGGCCTTTTCCGTATCTTCCGGAATGTCCTTGCGGTCGATCCAGCCGGCCGTGGCCAATTCGCCGTGGTCGACTTTCAGCGTATCGTCGCCGTCGAGGTCGCAGAAGAAGCCAAAGAGCAGCGTATCCGTGAAGCACCAGGGCTGGCTCTTATAGAACTGCAGATTCTTGACACGGATGCCCACTTCTTCCATGACTTCCCGGTGGACCGTTTCTTCGATGGTCTCACCGACTTCGGCAAAACCGGCCAGCAAGGCGATATTCTTGTATTCCCGTCCGGCATACTTCGAGACCAGCAGTTTGTCGCCATGGCGGACGGCGACGATGACGGCCGGACAGATGCGCGGATAAATCATGGTGTGGCAGTGGTCGCAGTGTACCATGCGTTCGTTCTCGCTGTGTACCATGGGGCGGCCGCAATGGCCACAATAGATGTGGTTGCTGTACCAGTTGTGCAGGGACAGGCCGGCGATGCCGGCAAAGGCCAGGTAACGCGGCCGGGCAGCGCGCATGAAATTGATGGACACATAGGTAAAGCCGTCCCGTTCCGGCAGGGCTTCCTTCGCCAGGTAGAACTGGGCCCGGTCTTCGGCAAAGAGCCAGCGGAACTGGTCTTCTCCGATGTCGGCATAGTCGGCATGGCGGGGATAGACGAATTCTTTATCGCCCGTCAGCCGGACCAGGACCTTGCGGCCCTGATAAGACAGCAGAATACCATCCCGCGCCAGAGGCACAGGGTGGTATTCGACATGGTACGTGTGATTGCCAATGTCTTGTATCATTCGACGAGTTTCGCTCCTTCATTGCTGCATTTCAGGATATGGCCCGTAGCGGCGATGCCGTGGTCGTTGAAGCAGTTGATCATGGTGTCCATGATCTGCACTTCCTGATCCGTCGCAAAGGCGATGAGCGTCGAACCGGAACCGCTGATGGTAGCGCCCAGGGCACCGGCTTCGACGGCCTTCTTGAGGACCAGTTCGCCGCTGGGGATGAGGCGCAGGCGGTAGGGCACGTGCAGTTTATCCTGCAGGCCATAGGCGATGCGGTCGTACTGCTTGGTGAACAGCGAAGAAACGAGGAAGCTGACGCGGCTGACGTTGAAGACGGCGCTCTGGTAGTCAATGGTCTTGGGTAGGGCCTTGCGGGCTTCTTCCGTCGAAACTTCGACTTCCGGGCTGACCGTAATGAAAGACAGGTCATCGTCGATGGGGATGGAATTGGTCAGGGTCTTGCCATCGACCATGATAGAAACGGACAGGCCGCCGTAAATGGCAGGAGCCACGTTGTCAGGATGGCCTTCCAGGACGGTCGCCATGGTCAGCATATCTTCGCGGGTCATCTTATTGCCCGTCAAGGCATTGCCGATGAGGATGCCGCCGACGAGGGCTGCCGAACTGCTTCCCAGGCCGCGGGCCGGCGGAATAGCATTGACCAGCCGCAGTGTGCCGCCCTTGGGCAGGGACTGGCGGTTCTTGATGGCCACGGCCTTCATGGCCTGTCCGACCATATTCTCATCGAAATTACGGGGCAGGGAATTGGCTCCCAAACCTTCGATTTCGACAGTGATCGTGTCTTTATCCGGTTCTTCCGTAAAATAAATGTCATTGTACAAAGTCAGCGCAATCCCGACGGCATCAAAGCCGGAGCCGACGTTAGCCGACGTGGCCGGAATCTGTGCGTGCAGCGTTTTTGTCATTTCTTACACCTCGATTACACGAATGGCATTCGCAATCTTGCGAACGCACGACAAGTCTTCGATTTTCTGGAGCGAAGCCTGGACCAGGCCTGCTGGCGATTTGTCGATGAGGATGACGATTTCAGCGATTTCTGCCGTTTCATCCTTCTGGATGAGGGAGCGGATACTGATATTGTTTTCTGCCAGTACCTTGGAAACAGCCGCCAGGACGCCCGGCGCATTGTTGACGATCATGCGGATGTAGTACGGCGAGGAAATGTCGGCCTGCGGTTTGAGCTTGGCTTCGTGCCATACGTAATCCCGTTTGCCCGTCATCTTCAGGTTGCGGTGGAGGATGACGTTCATGACGTCGCTGACAACGGCACTGGCTGTCGGCAAGGAGCCGGCGCCCTGGCCGTAGAACATGACGTCGCCGACGCAGTTGCCGCGGACGCAGACGGCATTGTAAGCGCCGTCGACATTGGCCAGCGGGTGGCCTTTGCGGATGAAGGCCGGATGGACGTTGAGGGAAATGCCGTCTTCATCCTGGCGTGCAATGGCCAGGAGCTTGATGACATAGCCCATTTCCGTGGCGTGTTCAATATCTTCTTTGCTAATGTTTTCAATGCCTTCGACATGGACGTCGTTGAAGGTCACAGCCGAGTGGAAGCCCAGCGTTGCCAGGATGGCGATCTTGCGGGCCGCATCGTAACCGCTGACGTCGTTCGTCGGGTCCGCTTCGGCATAGCCCTTTTCCTGGGCTTCCTTGAGGACGTCTTCATACGACGAGCCATAGGCGGTCATGTTGGACAAGATGAAGTTCGTCGTGCCGTTCATGATGCCGATGATTTCTTCGATGCGGTTGCTGTTGAGCGACGAATACATCGGGCGCACGATGGGGATGCCGCCGGCGACACTGGCTTCGAACTGGAAGTCCACGTTGTGCTGCTGCGATAATTTCAATAGCGGAATGCCGTAATCGGCGATGAGGTCCTTATTGGCACTGATGACGCTCTTGCCGCGCAGGAAGCACTGTTCGATGCAGTCCTTGGCAAAATCGGCGCTGCCCATGACTTCGACGACAATGTCGATTTCATCGTCGTTGATGATATCGTTGAAATCCGTCGTGAGCTGGATGGAATCAGGTAAGTCTTCCATCTTTTCGTACTTATTCAAATCGCGGATGAGGACCCGCTTGATGTTGATTTTCGTATTGAGCTGTTCTTCAATGAGCGGACCGTTCATGGCCAGTAAGTCGACAACCCCTTTTCCGACCGTACCGCAGCCTAACAAGGCAATGGAAACATTTTTCATGAGCCTACTCCCCCTTTTTTATCTTACGCTTGTCCGATGATATCGACTTTGCTGACACCGGACAGCTTTTCCAACGTTTTAATCAGTTCATCGACAGGAACGGTCATATCCTTGGTTTCGATGGACAAGCTGACATCTGCCATTCCCTGCAAGGGAATCCCCTGGTTGATGGTCAGGATACTGCCGTTATTGGCAGCGACCGTGTTGAGCACTTGCGATAATTCCCCAGGCCGGTCGAAGATCATGACCGACAAGGTGACGATTTTCCCCTGAGTCACATCGTAAAACGGGAAGACATAGTCCTTATACTTATAGTACGCACTGCGGCTCAAGTCCATCATGCGGACGGCTTCGTTGATGGTGCGCGTCTGATGATGCTTGAGAATTTCCTTGACCTTGATGGTCTTCTTGATGGCTTCGGGCAGAATGTCTTCGCGGACCAGGTAAAATTTATGGTTGCTGTCTTCTTTCACTCGGCTTCCTCCCTTTCGAGAAAATATTGATACGTCGCCATGAGGCCCGGCATGAGTTTCATCTTCGGCCGCCAGCGGAGCGTTTCGATGGCCTTGCCATTGGCCAGGGACGACCGGAAAATATCGCCCTTGCGGGCTTCTCCATAAGAAACGGCCACACCGGCATGAGAGAAATACAAGAGAATCTCTTTCAGGGCGTTGATGGTCGTCTCGATCTGGGTGCTGATGTTATAAATCCCTGACGGCACGCCGCTGTCCATAGCGGCGATATTGGCGCGGGCCACATCCTTGACGTAGACGAAGTCGCGGGACTGTTCACCGTCGCCGAAAATCGTCAGGTCCTGACCGCAGGCCAATGCTCTGGCAAAGAGGCCGACGACACCGCCTTCGCCGCCATTGCCCTGGCGTTCGCCATATACATTGGCATAGCGCAGGATGGCATAGGGCAGGCCGAACAGGCTGCCATAGAACTGGATATACTTTTCTGCAGCCACTTTGGTCAAGCCGTAGAACGACGCCGGTGCCAGTGGTTCCGATTCGCTCAGGGGCACTTTAGGATTATCGCCATAGACGGCGGCCGACGACGAATAGATGAATTTCTGTACACCCTGACGGCGGCACTGTTCCAGGACATTAATCAGGCCGATGACGTTGAGTTCGGCATCTTCCCTGGGATGGGCCAGGGAGTAGGATACCTGGGTCTGGGCCGCTTCATGAAAGACGACGTCGAAATGGCCTTCTTCAAAGAGGGCCTGCAGGGCTGCTTCGTCGCGGATATCGCCCTCGACGAAACGGGCCTCTGTCGGAATCTGGTCCCGGCAGCCTGTACTCAGATTATCAAAGACGGTCACGTCATGGCCGTCTTCCAGCAAGGCGTCGACGAGGTGGGAACCGATGAAGCCGGCCCCGCCGGTAACTAAAATATGCAAAGTAAGACCTCCAATCCTTACGGCAGGTCACCGTAAGTAATGAGTTCAATCTGTTTGGCTTCCAGCTGCTGGCGGATAGCCGGTGACAGCAGGGCCTGGAATTCATCCTGCCAGTGATAGCCCCAGGCAAAGGACTGGCTGAGGACAGCCGTACTGCGGCCTGGATGCATCATGATTTCATGGGTCCCAAAAGGCAGTCTGTCGATGAGATAGTGCAGATTGCTTTCCGTCATGTGCCCGCCGTCGACCATGCCCCAGAAAAAGTCCGTCGTCGTAAAGTGCAGGCGCCGGACCGAGGCCATGGCTTTCTTCGACAAGTAGGTCAGGCCGTCGCGGCCGGCAATGCGCACGGGATTGGCCGACAATACCTTATAGGAATAGGCTTCCCTGGGGATGCGCAGGCGGTGGATACCGTACTTCATCATCAGCGACTGGACGATGGACCAGACCTGCGGCAGGACGTGCAGGTGCTGGTGGCTGTCCAGGTGGTCGATGGGAAGGCCCGTAGCCATGATTTTTTCCATCTGGGCGTCGAGTTCCCGGTAGACCTGACCGTAATCGAGTTTTCCCTGACAGGCCCGCTTGATGACTTCCGTATAGCTTTCCGGCAGCAGGCCGTCGGGCTGGACCAGGGTCGGCACTTCCCTGGCCGACAGGACCGTCGGCAGAGAACCGACCAGGCTGAGATGGATGCCGATGCCCAGGCCGGGACATTTCCGGGCCAGGTCGACGGCCTCGTCAAAGGCCGGGCCGTTGGCCAGCAGAGACGTGCTGGTCAGGACACCTTGGTCGCAGGCTTCGATGACGGCCTGATTGACTTCTGTATGGATGCCGAAATCATCGGCATTGATGATGACTCTGTTCATCTTTCAAACTCCCCGTCCTTTCAGGACGTACTACATAATGAGCTTAATGACTATTATACATGGACAATCGTATTTTGACAATATCCTCTGCCCATTCTATTCCGCAAATTGCCGATATGCCGCTTCCTTCACTTTGCGCTGCCAATCCTTCAGGGGCGTCCCTGTCTCAGCGGCGGCAGCCCGGCAATCATCGTATTCTGCCGATATGTTGACGACCTTGCCGTCATAGCGGCAGACCTTGCAGTGCAGGTCGCGGCCATCGACGCGGACCGTCGTGATGAGCCGGTCGCAGGCCAGGCGGGTCACTGGGAAGAAGCGGACGCCAATGGACGTCGTCTCCCTGACAATGACGCCGATGAGGGTGTCGATGAGTTCCTGACGGCACAAGACGCAGAGCATAGAGGCCATGCGGCCTTTCTTCATCATCATCGGCATGGCCCAGACATCGTTGGCGCCCTGAGCCAGGATGAGGGAAAAGACGTATTCCATGTTCTGCGGGTTCATGTCATCGATATTGGCTTCCAGCTGCCATAATGTTTCCATTTCCATCACCTCAAGCGATTCATCGTATCGGCCAGGCGGCCAGCGCCGAAGCCGTTGTCGATATTGACGACGGATACGCCGGCAGCACAGCTGTTGAGCATCGCCAGGAGGGCCGACAGGCCGTGGAAATTGGCACCATATCCGATACTGGTCGGCACAGCGATGACCGGTTTGTCGACGAGGCCGCCGACGACGCTGGCCAGAGCCCCTTCCATGCCGGCGACGACGATATTTACGTTGGCCCGGCGGATATCATCGACGCGGGCCAGGAGGCGGTGGATGCCGGCGACGCCGACGTCGTAGATGCGTTCAACGCGGTTGCCCATGATTTCCGCCGTCAAGGCCGCTTCTTCGGCAATGGGGATATCGCTCGTCCCGGCGGTAATGACCGAAATGAGGCGGTCGCCATTGACGACGGTTTTATCCTTATGCTGATAGACCATACGGGCCAATTCGTCATACTGGGCAGCCGGATGGCGTCCGGCCAGGGCGTCGTAGACGGCCTTATCGGCCCGCGTGCCGATGACGTTGTCGTACTTCTCCATAAGGATGTCCAGGATCCGTACCGACTGATTGACAGTCTTGCCGGCACAGTAGACGACTTCCGGGAAGCCGCAGCGCTGCTGACGCTGCAAGTCCAGTTTGGCAAAGCCCAAATCGAGGGTTTCCTTATTTTCTTCCATAGTTACTCCTTAAAACCATTTTTTTCCCATGCCTTATATAAGACGATGCCGACCGACATGGACAGGTTCAGCGATTCCGTATCGGGACGCATGGGGATGGTCAGTACGTCATCGCAGCAGTCCAGGAAAGGACCAGGCAGGCCGTTGCCTTCGTTGCCGAAGGCCAGGATGACAGGCTGGCTGTAGTCGGCGTCGACATACGAGACGGTCCCTTCCGGAGCCGTCCCATAGACCTGGCGGTCCTCGTCGGCACAGAACTGGTCCAGCTGTTCATCGGTCACGTCCTGGACGACGGGGACCTTGAAGATAGCCCCCATGGCACTGCGGATGGTCTTGTCATTATAGACGTCGACACTGCCTTCGCTGAGCAGGACGGCGCCGGCATTGGCCGCAGCCGCCGTGCGCAGGATGGTCCCCAGATTGCCCGGGTCCTGGATGGAGCGCAGATAGAGGACGGCCTTTTCCGGCGCAATGGCCGGCAGGCTGTCGAAAGTATAGGCAAAGAAAGGCAGCATGGCCGCCAATCCCTGGGGCGTCCTGGTGTCTTTCAGCTTGTCATAGACGCTGTCGGTGACGGCATAAAAAGTCCATCCCAATTCGAGGCCTCTGGCATAGAGGGCTTCAAAGCCATCCAGGGCCCGCCCCTTTTCCGAGACGAAGCAGATGGCATCGGGAATAGCCATGGCCGCTGCGTCGGCAATGACCCGCAGGCCTTCGACGAAGACGCGCTGATGGGCCTGGCGGCCTTTCTTCTGCTTCAGGGAGCAGGCCATCTTGACCCACTGGTTGTCGCGGGACGTAATTTCGTTCATAGTACCTCCTATCTACCCGCCATGCGGATAAAAAAAGGGACCTCGCATGATAACTTTCATGCGACAGTCCCTCTCGTATAAGCCATGATTACTGCTGATCCGGCTTGTCGTCCTGATGTCCGTTATTCTTGAGCAGGCTTTCGCGGTTCTGCTGGATGCTGGACAAGGTCTTTTCCAATGTCGATTCAACGTATTTGAGGACATCGCCGGCATAGGTAATGGAGCTGTTCTTCAGCTGTTCCGACGAATCGTTGGCATTCTGGATGATCTGGTTGGCATGTTCCTGAGCCTGCCGTACCAGTTCGCTTTCTTCTGTCAATTTGGCAATATAATCCTTGGCCTGGGCGACCATGCTTTCGGCATGATGCTGGGCATCGGAAATGATCTTATCTTTTTCGGACAAGACTTTCTTGGCCTGTTCCAATTCGGCCGGCATGGATTCTTTCAAATCGTCGATGATCTGAAGGATTTCTTCTTCTTCGACCATCTTCTTATTGGTAAAAGGCATCTTCGAGGCGTTCATTACCAAACTTTCCAAATCTTCTAACAGTTTATCCGAATTCATGTATTCTCCACTCCTAAGCATTGTACTTGTCTGCAAACTTCTCTTTCAGTTTCTGTTCGACATAATCGGGAACCATATCGTCGAGCTTGCCGCCGAAGCAGGCCAGTTCGCGGATACCTGTCGAGCTGATATACGAATACTGGGTACTGGTCATGATGAAGACCGTTTCGATACGCGGTTCCACCTTCTTCATGAGCAGGGCCCGCTGGAATTCGTATTCAAAATCGCTCAGGGCGCGCAGGCCGCGGATGATGATAGTCGCACCGTGTTCGATGGCATATTCGTTGAGCAGGCCATGGAAGCTGACGACTTCGATGTTGGGAATGTGTTTTGTCGTTTCCCGCAACATCTCTTCCCGTTCTGCCATCGAGAACAAGGGCTTCTTTGACGGGTTCTCAAAGACAGCGACGATGAGCTTGTCGACAAGCTGGCTCCCCCGTTCAAAAATGTCAATGTGTCCGTTGGTGACAGGATCAAAACTGCCGGGACAAATACCGATTCGCACTTTCTAGACTCCTTCCTGACGACGGCGGATAAAGGCAATCCGCGTGTCTTTCCCATAGGATTTTTCTCTGATGACCTCATACAATGGGCTCTCCGTTATACCTTCGTTCCGGCTGTATTCCATCAGAATCAATCCTCCCGGAGCCAGCAAATCGTATTCACCTATCAAAGCGATTGTATCGTTCACCAAATTTTTGTTATACGGCGGGTCCGCAAAGATATAATCAAATTTGCGTCCCTGCAGCCGTGCCAGGGCTTTGGCCGAGTTAAGGCGCAGCACTTCGACGCAGTCTGCAAAGCCGCAAAGGGCTGCATTCTGGCGGATGAGCTGCTGCGTGTAATGGTCGATGAAGACAGCCGATGCCGCACCGCGGCTCAGCGCTTCCAGACCGAGGGCACCCGTACCGGCAAAGATATCGAGGACAGCGGCACCGCGCAGGCCGCCGCTGTTTTCGAGGATGTTGAAGAGACTTTCCCGCGTACGGTCCAGCGTCGGCCGGGTCAGCATCCCCTTCGGGGACTTCAGGACCCGTCCTCTGGCACTGCCGGATATGATTCTCATAGGATCACCTGCTCGTACATAGTTAATTATACACGTTTTTTATTACATATCAATCTATTTTTTCTTAATTCGTTCGACCTTCAGTTCCTTGCCGTGCATGAGGCGGATAATGTTGTCTTTATGGCGCACGACGACCAGCAGGGCTGCCAGCAGGCCGAAAATCGTCAGCGGCAGAGGTTCGTTGAAAAAGAACATGGTAACGGGCACCAGGATGGCCGCTACGATGGAACCGAGGGAGACGATGCGCGTCAGGGCGACGATGACGGCCCAGACGCAGAAGACGATGAGCGTTTCCCACGGGGCCAGGAACAGGATGATGCCCAGGCCCGTGGCGACGCCTTTGCCGCCTTTGAACTTGAGGAAAATCGAGCACGAATGGCCGACGATGGCCAGCAGGCCGCCGGCGATCATGAAGTAGATCTGCGTGTCCGTACTGCCCAGGCCCGACTGGCTGGCGACCTGGCCGAGGTAGACGCCGAGCATCCCCTTGGCGACATCGCAGATGAGGACCAGCAGGCCGCCGACGGCGCCGAGGACGCGGTAGGCGTTGGTCGCCCCCGTGTTATGGCTGCCGTAGTCCCTGATATCCGTATGATACAAGGCCTTGCCGATGACCAGACCGCTTGGGAAGGACCCGGCGATATAGGCCAGTACCAGGCAGAGGATTCCGAGCATCATAAGCTTTCACCGTCCTTCTTCCCGCGCAGGATGAGCCGGATCGGCGTCCCTTCAAAGCCGAAGGTTTCGCGCAGGCGGTTTTCCAGAAAGCGCAGGTACGAGAAATGCATGAGCTGCGGTTCGTTGACAAAGAGGATGAACGTCGGCGGCTGGACCGAAGCCTGGGTCATGTAGTAAATCTTGAGCAGCTTGCCGCCCTTGGCCGGCGGCGGATTGGTCAGCTGGGCATCTTCGATGAGTTCGTTGAGGACGCTCGTCGACACGCGCATGTGCTGCTGTTCCGACACGAACTTGACCATGTCGGCCAGGCGGTTGATGCGCTGCTTGGTCAGGGCCGAAGCGAAGAGGATGGGCGCATACTGGAGGAAAGCCAGTTCGCGGCGGATGTCTTCTTCAAATTTGTGGCTCGTCTTGCTGTCCTTTTCGACGAGGTCCCACTTGTTGACGACGATGATGCAGCCCTTGCCGGCTTCATGGACGTAACCGGCGATCTTCGTATCCTGTTCGGTCACGCCTTCTGTGGCATCGATGACCAGGACGGCGATATCCGAACGGTCGACGGCGCGCAGGGCCCGGACGACGCTATAGCGTTCGACAGGCATGTCGATCTTGGCCTTGCGGCGCATACCGGCCGTATCGATGAGGACGAAATCCGTCCCTTCATAGGACCAGTGGGTATCGATGGAATCGCGCGTCGTCCCCGGCACGTTGCTGACGATGACCCGTTCCTGCCCCAGGAGGGCATTGGTCAGGGATGACTTGCCGACATTCGGCCGGCCGACGAGGGCGATGTGGATGGCTTCGTCGTCATCGTCCATGGCCGGGACTTTCTTGATGTACTTCAGGACTTCGTCGAGGAGGTCGCCGAGGTTCATCAGGTTGACAGCCGAGACGCCGATGGGGTCGCCCAGGCCGAGGCTGTAAAATTCGTAGATATTCATTTCTTGTTCGACGCTGTCGATCTTGTTGACGACCAGGATGACCGGCTTGCCGCATGAGCGGAGGAGGTGGGCGATTTCTTCATCCTGAGGCTGGACGCCGACTTTGCCGTCGACGACATAGAGGATGACGTCGGCTTCGCGGATGGCCAGTTCAGCCTGATAACGCATACTGGTAAAGATATGGTTATCTGAATCGACGAATTCGATGCCGCCCGTATCGATCATGGTGAATTCCTGGCCGAGCCATTCGGCGTCGAAATAAATGCGGTCGCGCGTCACGCCGGGAATGTCTTCGACGATGGAAATGCGCTTCTTGACAATGGCATTGAAGAGCGTCGATTTGCCGACGTTCGGACGCCCGACGACAGCGACTAAGGGTTTGTACATGGCAGAATCCTTTCTATAGACGAAAAAAGGATAACCGGTAGAGCCCGGCTATCCCCTTTTTGTGAAACCTTAGTTGTTTTCTTCTTCTTTATCCTGGTTATCGAGATAGTTGCGAACTTCCTGTTCTTCTTCATCTTTCTGAATGGCCAAGACGCTGAGAGAAATCTTTTTCTTATCCGTATCGATGCCGATGATCTTGACGTTCATGACATCGCCGATGTTGACCAGGTCTTTGACAGCAACGCCGCGTTTTTCCGTCAATTCGGAAATGTGGAGCAAGCCCTGCAATTCCGGATCGATGGCCAGGATAGCGCCGAAGGGCAGGAGCTTCTTGACTTCGCCTTTGACGATATCGCCGACTTCAAATTTTTCGATAGCAGCGATCCAGGGGTTCTTCTGGAGTGCTTTCAAGGACAAGGAAATACGGTTCCGTTCTTTATCGAATTTCTGAACGAGGACCTGGAGTTTTTCACCCGTATGGAGAACGGCATCGACAGAGCTGATGCGTTTCCAGGAAATGTCGGAAATGTGGAGCAGGCCTTCTACGCCGCCGAGATCGATGAATGCACCATAGGGCATGATCTTGACGACCGTGCCTTCGAGGACAGCGCCTTCTTCAATGTGTTTGAGGGCTTCTTCGCGTTTTGCTTCGCGTTCTGCTTCGAGGACGGCTTTGCGGGAAAGGACGAGGCGGTTCTTGTGTTCGTCGATGTCGATGACTTTGACCTGGAAGGTCTGGCCTACGAGATAGTCCAAAGATTTAACGAATTTGATATCGCCCTGGGAAAGGGGAATGAAACCACGCAGGGATTTGATGGAAACGACAAGGCCAGCCTTGTTCGTTTCTTTACCTGTACATTCGACGAGCTGGTCGTTTTCAAAAGCATCGCGGACTTCTTTCCAGTCTTCGACTTTTTTCATCTTGACGAGGGAAACGACGATAGCTCCTTCTTCTTTGATGTTGTTGGCGATTTCAACAGTCAGTTCGTCGCCGACTTTGACAAAGTCACTTGCTTTTTCCGGAGCGGGAACAGCCATTTCCTTTTTCGGCAGGATTGCTTCTGCTTTCGTACCGATGGAAACATAGGCAGCATCATCATTCACAGAAATAACCGTGCCTTTGACCACGTCACCTTTCTTTGGATTTTCTTCATAGTCATACTTGTCCAACAATTCTTCACTCATTACTTCTGTGCCTTCAGCTTGCAAATTTTCCATAATCTTAACAACCTCCTGTATTATCCAATCCGGCGTGGAAGCGCCGGCTGTAATGCCTATATGATTCATACCACGGAACCAGGCCGTATCCAATTCGGCTGCTGTTTCGATGTGGTATGTCGGGCAATCCTGTTCACGGCATACCTGCGCGAGGCGACCTGTGTTGGCGCTGTTCTTGCCGCCAATGACGATCATGGCGTCCACATGGCCTGCCAGTTCTATCGCTGCCTGCTGACGCTGCTGCGTCGCCGTGCATATGGTCATATGCACATCGAGATGATTGGTCTTTCGTTGCAGGATAGCGGCGATACGCTTGAATTGCTCTTGAGAGAACGTCGTCTGGACGACGACTCCCATAGAATCGCAAAAGGGAATTTTTTCAGCTTCTTCTTCCCCATCTATTATAATAGCATGATTTGCCCCCCATTGTGAAATGCTAATTACTTCAGGATGGGATTTTTCTCCTACTATTATGAGTTTTTCGCCCTTTTCGACGATGTTTTTAGCGTCTTGTTGGGCCTTTTTGACGTGTGGACACGTCGCATCTATGACTTTTAGTTCTTTTTGGTCAGCCTGTTCATAGACATCCGGGCCGACTCCGTGAGAGCGTATCAGGACGACAGCCCCCTTGTCGACATCGTCCAGCGAGTCGACCGGCGATACGCCATGAGCGGCTAAACGCCCGACAACTTGCGGATTGTGGATGATGGGCCCCAGGGTATGCGTCCCCTTTTCGGCCTGCCCCGCAAGCTCGACAGCCCGGCGCACACCATAGCAAAAGCCACAGGCCGCGGCGAGAGTTACTTTCATTTTGCGTCCCCTTTATACTGATTTTGCATAGCTATGATAATATCGCGGATTTCGTCGGAAAAACCTTTGACCAAGTCGCGATCCGATGCCTTTCCCTGCGGTGCCGGGACGGGTTTGCCAAAGATGACCCGGACGGGACCGGTCTTTTTCGGCAGGAATTCGGAATTGACGATAGCTGCCGGCAGGACCGGCACCTTGGCCTTGATGGCGATTCCGGCAAAGCCTTCATGGAAAGGCCCGACTTTGCCGCCCCGCGTCCGCTTCCCTTCAGGGAAAATCCCCAGGACCTCGCCGCTCTTCAAGACCCGAAAGGACTCGATGACGGCTTTGCGGTCGATGTGGCCGCGGTGGACCGGGAAGGTGTGGACATAGCGCAGGAACCAGCCCATGAGGGGATTGCGGAACAATTCCTCTTTAGCCATGAAATGGATCAGATGGTGGCGCATGGCCGTCCCCAGCAGGAGCGGATCGAAATTGCTGGCATGATTGCAGACAACCAGGAACGGCCCCTTTTCGGGGATGTTCTCTTCACCAATGACTTCCATGCCCAGGACGCCGTAGGTAGCGACATTGAAAATCTTGCAGATCACGCCATATGTAAAGGTATGCATCAGCCTCGCTCCTTCATCAGGCCCAGGATGACGTCGGCCGTCTGCTCTAAATCGAGATCGCTGTTGTCGACGACGATGGCATCGTCGGCCTTCTTCAGCGGCGAAACGGTGCGGTGCGAATCCATATCGTCGCGGGCGGCGATACTGGCAGCGATTTCTTCATACGTCTCGCTGCCACCTTTGGCCTGGACTTCCAAATAACGGCGGCGGGCCCGGGAATCGACAGACGCCGTCAGGAAGATCTTGAGGTCTGCCTGGGGCAGGACGACAGTCCCGATATCGCGGCCGTCGAGGATGACGCCGCCTTCTTTGGCCATGGCCTGTTGTAATTTTACCAGTTTTTCCCGTACGACTGCAAGAGCCGCGACGGCAGAAACATGGGAAGATACGCGCTGGGTCCGGATGGCTTCGGTCACTTCCGTCGGTCCGACGTAGACGCGGCACAGGTCTGCCTGCGGTTCCAGGCGGATATCAATGGTATCGACGAGGTCACGGACCGCTTTTTCATCAGAAAGGTCGATGCCTTTTTCCAGGACGGCCCATGTAAAGGCCCGGTACATGGCACCCGTATCGATATACAAGTAATGGACCCGGTTGGCCAGGACCTTGGCGACACTGCTCTTGCCCGCTCCGGCCGGCCCATCAATGGCAACCGTCAATTTTCGCATGGTATGCACTCCTTTGTAGCGGCCGCCGTTCCGGCGACGAAGCCCGTCGAAAAGGCTGCCTGCAGATTATAGCCGCCTGTAAAGGCGTCGATGTCGATGACTTCTCCGGCAAAATAGAGATTGGGGACAAGTTTCGACTCCATCATCTTGGGATTGATTTCCTTGACGGCAATGCCGCCAGCCGTGACGATGGCTTCTTCAATGGGACGCGTCCCGGTCACGGTCAGGCTCAGGGCCTTGAGGGTATCGACCAGGTCCTGCCGCTGTTCCCGGGAAATCTGGTTGACCGGACAGGCAGCGGCGATGCCGGCCTGGTCGAGGACGATGGGGATGAGCCGCTGCGGCAGGAGGTCCTTCAGCCCATTGGCGGCTTCTTTGCGGATGTATTTCTCGAAATCCCGCCGCAGCCGGGCGTCGAGCTTTTCCTTGGACAAAGCCGGTTTGAGGTCGATGCGCAGCTGCATGGGAAAAACGCAGGACTTCTTATGGGCCGCCTCGGTACTGAGCATGAGGATGATCGGCCCGGACACGCCGAAATGAGTGAAGAGCATCTCGCCGAAATGAGAGGCAGCTTTCTTGCCCCGCTTCCACAGCGACGCTTCGACATTGCGCAGGGACAGGCCCGACAGGGTGTGAGGCCAGGTTTCTTCCGTCGTAAAGGGAATGAGCGACGGTTTCAGCTCCGTCACGCTGTGTCCCAGGCTGCGGGCAAAGCCGTAGCCGTCGCCTGTCGAACCGGTCACGGGATAGGACATGCCGCCCGTCGTGATGATACAGGCGTCGCCTTCGTAATTCCCCGACGCCGCACTGACGACCATGCGGCTGCCCCAGGCCTTGACGGCGTGGACGGCGTTGCTCAGATGGAGGTCGACGCCCTTCTGGCAGAGCTTGCGATAGAAGAGCTTGCGCACTTCGATGGCACTGTCCGACTGGGGGAAGATGCGGCCGCCCCGTTCCTCCTTGGTAGCCAGGCCCCAGGTATGCAATTTATCCAGCAGATCCTGATTGGTAAATTGTTCATACGCACTGTAGAGGAATTTGCCGTGGCCCGGCGTATGGGCGATGAAATCGGCCATGCTGCACGAATTGGTCAGATTGCAGCGGCCCTTGCCGGTAATGCCCATCTTCTTGCCGACGATATCATTTTTTTCAAATAAGTGTACCCTGGCCCCGGCTTCTGCCGCGGCCAGCGCAGCCATAATGCCGGCCGCACCGGCACCGATGACGAGTATTTCCTTCATAAGCACTCCTGTTTATTTATATTTGTAGAGTTCCGCCACTTCTTCGCGGGTCAGCTTGCGATAGGCCCCGCGCTTGACGCCGCTCAGGGTCAGGAAGGCGTACTGGACGCGGCGCAGGTTGTGGACCTGGTAGCCGAAGAACTCGAACATGCGGCGGACCTGGCGGTTGCGTCCTTCGTGGATGGTGATTTCCACACTGGTCAGGTTCGTCTTCGGGTCATAGCCAATATAGTAGACATCGGCCGGGGCCGTCATGCCGTCCTTCAGCTCGACGCCGTCTGCCAGGTGCTGCAGGACCGAATCGGCAATGCGCCCTTTGACCTTGACTTCATAAGTCTTGTCGACGAGGCGGCTGGGATGCATGAGGATGTTGGCCAGTTCACCGTCATTGGTCATGATCAGCAGGCCTTCCGTATTCTGGTCCAGGCGGCCGACGGCGTAGATGCGGTCCTTTTCCTTCCTGAAATAGTCCATGACCGTCGCCCGGCCCTGGTCATCGCTCGACGTGGTGATGACGCCCTTGGGCTTGTTGAACAGATAATAATGCTTCGGCTGCGCTTCCAGGGTCTTGCCGTCGACGGCAATGCGGTCCTTGTCGGGGTCGACTTTCGTCCCCAGTTCGCGGACGATGACGCCGTTGACGCGGACGCGCCCTTCTAATATCATCTTTTCCGAAGCGCGCCGCGAAGCGACACCGCAGTTACTCATCACTTTCTGTAACCGTTCTTCCATCAGTTGCATCCTCCGTAATATCTGCCGGCATGCGGCCGGCTAAATCGGCCAGGGAATCCATGCCGATACATTCTAAAAAATAAGCAGACGTGCCGTATAAAATCGGCCGCCCTGGGCTGTCCTTGCGCCCCAGTTCGACGACGAGGCCCTGCTGGACCAGCGACGTCAGGACCCGTTCTGACGAGACACCGCGCAGCTTTTCGATTTCAGCCCGCGTAATGGGCTGTTTGAAGGCGACAATGGCCAATACTTCCAGTGCCATAGAGGACAACTCCGTCGTCCCCGTCCGGACCCATTGCAGGGCATCGTGGAGGTCCGGCCGCGTGACCAGCTGAAAGCCGCCGGCGACGCGGATGAGGACGATACCCCGCCGCTGGCTGCTGAGCAGGTGCTGCAGGCGGTCTGCCGTCGCTTCCGTTTCGGCCTGGGTCCAGCCCGTATGGGCGCAGATGGCCGTCACCGTCATGGGGTCGCCGCTCAGAAAGAGCAGAGCTTCCAGCAGAGCCGTAGGCTCGATGGTATCAGTTTGGCGTGTATCGTAAGGCAATGGTATTCCCATCCTCTCCTTCAGCAACAGTAGCGCACTGGCCAACTTTCAGCAGTTCCAGGACGGCCAGGAAGGTGACGACCAGTTCGACCCGGGACCGGCAGGTCCGGAATATGGCGTCGACGGCCATCGTCCCCTGGGCACGGCGCAGGGCGTACGTGACGCGGCGCATGCACTCTTCGACGCTGTAGATTTCCTTCTGTATGCGAATTTCTACGGCTGTCGGCTCGGGAAGGGCCTGGCAGACCTTGTGGAACGCCTGGTAGAGGGCCTCTGTGTCGATGTGGCCGGCAAAGCGGGCCTCATAGGGCATGGCCGTCGGCAGGCGCCCCAGCATGAGGCTGCGGGCATCCCACAACTGTCCCATAGCCTGGGACAGGGCTTTCATCTTTTTATATTCGACGAGCTGGCGGACCAGCGCTTCCTGCGGGTCTTCTTCCTCCTCTTCAGCCAGTTTCGGCTGCTTAGGCAGCAGCAGGCGCGATTTGATCTGCAACAGCGTCGCTGCCATGACGAAGAACTTGCTGGCATAATCGACATCGAATGTGTCGATGTCCGCTACGTAGGCGTTGAACTGGTCTGTAATCTCGACGATAGGTATGTTATAAATATCGACTTTGTTCTTTTCGATGAGATAGAGCAGCAGGTCCAGGGGACCTTCAAAATCCGATACTTTATACTTGTATTCTGTCATGATTCATTATAACTCATTTTCCCATGAATGTGAATTTCACTGGACTGCGAAAAGGAGCTGTCCTAAGACAGCTCCTTTCTTTTGCAAGGGACTCGTCGGCCACGGCCAACGCCGCTCACACGCTCGTTGTTTTTTTGGTGCCGGGGACCGGAATCGAACCGGTACGGATATCTCTATCCGACGGATTTTAAGTCCGTTGCGTCTGCCAGTTCCGCCACCTCGGCATGACGAAAGATGAAAATATGGAGGCGGCACCCAGAATCGAACTGGGGATGAAGGTTTTGCAGACCTCTGCCTTACCGCTTGGCTATGCCGCCATATATGGAGCGGAAAACGAGACTCGAACTCGCGACCCCCACCTTGGCAAGGTGATGCTCTACCACTGAGCTACTTCCGCATTTGTGGTGCTCAGGGACGGAATTGAACCGCCGACACGGGGATTTTCAGTCCCCTGCTCTACCGACTGAGCTACCTGAGCAATTGGCGACCCCGATCAGATTTGAACTGACGATCTTCGCCGTGACAGGGCGACATGTTAAACCGCTACACCACGGGGCCACTTTCTTTCGTTCTTTCGAGGTTGTTTCGGTATTTCTTAGTGCCTCGAACAAAAACTATTCTACTACAAGAAGGATGTTTTGGCAAGTACTTTTTTTTATTTTTTTCAAACTTTTTTTGTAGGAATGAAAAAGACGCCCGTCATGGCCGAAGCCATCACCGGGCGTCCTGATGAATTCAAAAAAGGTTATTTTGCATAATCCACCATCCGCGTTTCGCGGATGACGACGACTTTGATCTGACCTGGGTATTCCAGTTCCGCTTCGATGCGTTTGACAATGTCGTGGACCAGCAGGACACAGTCCGATTCATCCAGCTTGTCCGGCTTGACCATGACGCGGATTTCGCGGCCGGCCTGGATGGCGAAGCAGTCTTCGACGCCATCGAAAGATTCGGCGATTTCTTCGAGTTTCGTCAGGCGTTTCAGATAGTTTTCCAGCGTTTCCCGGCGGGCACCCGGACGGGCAGCCGATACGGCATCTGCCGCCGACACCAGGACGGCTTCGACGCTGTGCGCTTCTTCATCGCCGTGATGGGCAGCGATGCAGTTGACGACCAGCTTGGATTCGCCGTATTTCTTGGCGATTTCCGTACCGATCGAAACGTGAGTCCCTTCCAGTTCGTGGTCCAGGGCCTTGCCGATATCGTGGATGAGCCCGGCCCGTTTGGCCAGGTTTTCATCGACGCCCAGTTCAGCGGCCATGATGCCGGCCAGCTGAGAGACTTCGATGGAATGGCGCAGGACATTCTGGCCATAACTGGTACGATAACGCAGGCGGCCGAGGATTTTGATGAGTTCAGGATGCAGACCGTGAACGCCCGTTTCATACGTCGCCTGTTCGCCAGCTTCGCGGATCTTCTGATTGACTTCTTTGCGGGCCTTTTCGACCATTTCTTCAATGCGTGCCGGATGGATACGGCCATCGGCAATCAGTTTTTCCAGAGCAATGCGGGCGATTTCACGGCGTATGGGATCAAAGCACGACAAGATGACCGCTTCCGGCGTATCGTCGATGATGAGATCGACGCCGGTCAGCGTTTCAATAGCCCGGATATTGCGTCCTTCACGGCCGATGATGCGGCCTTTCATTTCATCGTTCGGCAGGGAAACGACAGATACTGTCGTTTCGGCGACGTGGTCAGCAGCACAGCGCTGGATGGCCATGGAAATAATTTCCCGGGCCTTGCCTTCGGCTTCTTCCTTGGCCTGGTCTTCCAGGTTCTTGATCATCTGCGCCGTTTCGTGCTTCACTTCGGTCTGGACGTTGTTCAGGAGCAATTCCTTGGCATCTTCATATGTCAAGCCGGAAATCCGTTCCAGTTCAGCCATCTTCTGTTCATGAAGGGCTTCGATTTTTTCCTGCATCCGCGTCACTTCATCTTCCTTACGCTGCAGGGCATCTTCCTTCTTTTCCATGGAATCAGATTTCTTGTCCAAATGTTCTTCTTTCTGCAACAGGCGCCGTTCAAAACGCTGCAATTCATTGCGGCGTTCCTTGTGTTCCTGTTCCGCGTCGTTGCGCATCTTGTGGACTTCTTCCTTCCCTTCCAGGACGAGTTCCTTCTTACGGGCTTCTGCGTTCTGCTGGGCCGTGGCAATGATGCGCTGTGCTTCGACTTCGGCCTGGCCGATCTTGCCTTCGGCGATCTTCTTACGGTAAATATAGCCCGTGCCGCCGCCGATGAGACCGCAGGCGACTGCTGCAGCAATAATCGTTAGCATAGTAATGGATTCACCTCCCCTTTCACAAAAAAAAGCCGAACTCGCAGTCCGGCTTTTTTTATGAGTATGTAAAATTTACTTCATGTTCAAAAAACCTACAATTATGCAAAATATAGACCAGTGTATCAAACCGGCTCTCTTAATTGTAAATTTTTTTTATATCAATGTCAAGATAGACTTAGTCAAGATTAACGTATCAATGGACCGTAAAATCTTCCAGGACGTCCCGTATGACTGAGGGCGAAAAGCCGCGGTACTGTAAAAAACGGGCCGCCTTGCGGGCTTCATCGGCACGATAAGAGAACTTGCGCTTCACCAGGTTCCCGGCCAGGGCGTATTCATCGGGCCGCTCGACGTCTTCCGGTACGGGCAGGCAGCGGCGGCGCAGGCGGTTGACGATATACAAGTGGCCGTACTGCCCTTTGCGGGCATAATAGCGGTACACGTCACGGGCCAGGCGCTGGTCGTCGAGGAAGTGTTCCCCTTCCAGAGCAGCCACGACGTCCTTGAGGACGTCGTCGTCAACACCGCGGCGGCGCAGCTTGGCCTTCAGCTCCCCTTCGCTGAGAAAGCGGACGTTGAGGAGCTGCAAGGCTTTTTCATAAGCTTCGCGATAATCCATTTAGGCTTCGTCGCTGTTTTCAGCAGTTGTATCCGCCGCATCCAGGGACGCCGTATCTTCTTCTTCCATGGCTTCGTCGAATTTTTCCGGTTCTGCTGCCAGGGTATCGCGGATGATCTTTTCCACTTCGTCCGTGATTTCCGGATGTTCCTTCATGAAAATCTTGACGTTTTCCTTCCCCTGGCCCAGGCGTTCACCCTTATAGGAATACCAGGTGCCGCTCTTTTCGATGATATCCATAGATGTACCCAGGTCGAGGACCGTGCCTTCGCGGGAAATGCCCGTGCCGTACATGATGTCGAATTCGCAGTGCTTGAAAGGTGGAGCCACTTTATTCTTGACGACTTTGACCCGCGCCCGGTTGCCGATGACATCGCCGCCGGACTTGATGGCTTCGCCCTTGCGGATTTCCATGCGGATTGAAGCGTAGAATTTCAGGGCCCGGCCGCCAGTCGTCGTTTCCGGGTTGCCGAACATGACGCCGACTTTTTCGCGGAGCTGGTTGATGAAGATGACGATGGTTTTGGACTTGGAAATGATGCCCGTCAGTTTGCGCAGGGCCTGGCTCATGAGGCGGGCCTGGAGACCGACGTGGGAATCGCCCATTTCCCCTTCGATTTCCGCTTTCGGGACCAGGGCGGCTACGGAGTCGACGACGATGATGTCGACGGCGCCGCTGCGGACGAGTTCTTCCGTGATTTCCAAGGCCTGTTCGCCATTATCGGGCTGGGAAATGAGCAGTTCATTCGTGTCGACGCCGAGGTGGCGGGCATAGACCGGATCCAGGGCGTGTTCGGCATCGATGAAAGCGGCAATGCCGCCGCTCTTCTGGGCCGAGGCGATGGCATGCAGGGCCAGGGTCGTCTTGCCTGACGATTCAGGACCGTAGATTTCGATGACGCGGCCGCGGGGATAACCGCCGACGCCGACGGCCAGGTCGACGGCCAGGGAACCCGATGAGATGACTTCCAGGTTCATCTTGTCGGCGACGTCGCCGAGGCGCATGATGGCGCCTTTGCCGAAATCCTTTTCAATCTTGCGCATTGCATTTTCAAGTGCTGTCTGTTTTGCGTCCAAATTGTCTCCTCCTAACTATGCTTTCTTTGTATGTGTCACTATATAGTGGACTAAGTAATAGACGGCCCGCAGGGCAGCCCGCTGTTTGACTTCGACCCGGCCGCCGTGATAGACGTTGCGGTGGGTCACGGTCCCCCAGGGACCGCTGATACCCGTATAGACCAGGCCGACGGGCTGGTCCGGCGTGCCGCCGCCGGGGCCGGCAATGCCCGTCGTACTGACGGCCAGGTCCGTCCCGTACAGGCGGCGGCTGCCTTCGGCCATTTCAGCAGCCGTCTGTACGCTGACGGCCGTATAGCGTTCCAGCGTATCGTGAGAAACGCCGAGTATCTTTTCTTTCATTTCATTGCAGTACGTCCCGGCCGAGCCGCGGAAGTAATCGGAGGCGCCCGGCACATCGGTGATGAGTGAGCCCACCAGGCCGCCGGTACACGATTCGGCAGCGCTGACGGAATAGCCGCTGTCGCGAACGAGCTGACCCAGGACATGGGCCATGGTATCGTCGTCGAAGCTGACAATCTGGCCAGCCAGCCGGCGGCGGACTTCCCCTTCCAGGGGAGCCAGCAGGGACCGCGCCTGATCTTCCCGGTCAGCCCGGGCCGTCAGGCGGACTTCGACGAAGCCTGGCCGGGCATACATGGCCAGGGTCGGATTCGATTGCTCCTTGACCAGGTCCATGAGTTTCTCTTCGATGAAGGCTTCGCCCATGTCATAGATTTTGATATAGCGCGAAGCGATGCAGCCCTGGCTGCCAAAAGTCTGGAGCAGCCACGGTTTCAGGCGGTTTTCATACATCCAGCGCATTTCCGTTGGCGGTCCCGGCAGGTGGACCAGGGTCTTGCCGCCTTGCTGCATGGCCACACCCGGTGCCGTACCGGCGCCGTTATCGAAGAGGACGGTGCCCTGTGGGACCATGGCCTGGCGCTTCTGGTTTTCCGTCATGGCCGTGCTGCCGTGATGGACGAGGACCCATTGGCGGACCGATTCGGCGATGGTTTCATTATAAACGAGAGGCATTCCCATGAGGCGGGCGCCGATGATCTTGGTCATATCGCCCTGGGTCGGCCCGAGGCCGCCTGTGGTGATGACCATGTCGACGCGGGACAGGGCCGTCTTCAGGGCTTCTTCCATGCGCCGCGGGTTGTCGCCGACCGTCGTATGATAGATGACAGAATAGCCGATTTCATTGAGTTTCCTCGACAAGTAAGCTGAGTTATAATTGGTAATTTCACCTAACAGTAATTCGGAACCTGTCGTAACCAGTTCCACGAACATAAGCGATCACCTCGGTTAATCCATCCGTTCCGCTACGAGGTCATAGGCAAAGCCCTGGGCGATGCGGACGGGAATCATATCGCCAGGCTGTACATCCTGGGCGTCTTCCAGATAGGTCAGGCCATCGACGTCGGGAGCCTGGATTTCAATGCGCCCGACAGCCTGGCGGATACCCTTTTCTTCTTCTACTCTTTCGACGAGCATCGTATGGACAGAGCCTTCCAGTTCCTGATTGCGGATTTCCGATACCTTGGCCTGGATGGCCATGAGCTGATGATACCGTTCTTCCTTGACTTCTTCCGGAATCTGGCCGTCCATGAGGGCTGCCGGCGTGCCGTCTTCGCGGGAATAGGTGAAGACGCCGACATCGTCGAATTCCGTTTCCTTGACGAAATCACAGAGTTCCTGGAATTCTTCTTCCGTTTCGCCAGGGAAGCCGACGATGAACGTCGAGCGCAGGGTCAGCTTGCGGCCGTGACTGCAGAGCTTCTTCATGAGGCTGCGCACATCGGCTTCGGAATCGCGGCGGTTCATGCGCTGCAAGACGGACTGGGAAATGTGCTGGAGCGGCAAGTCGACGTAGGGACAGATTTTTTCTTCCTTGACGATGAGGTCCATCAATTCATCCGTAAAGTAGTGGGGATAGAGATAGAACAGGCGGATCCAGCGGATGCCGTCGATCTTCACCAGCTGGCGCAGCAGTTCCGGCAACAGGGAATGACCGGCCAGGTCGACGCCATAGCTCGTCGTGTCCTGGGCGATGAGGTTGACTTCCTTGACGCCGTCGGCTGCCAGCTGCTGTACTTCGGCGACGACGGAATCGACGGGCCGGCTGTACAGCTTGCCCCGTACATGGGGAATGATGCAGAACGAGCAGCCGTTGTTGCAGCCTTCGCCGATTTTCACATAGGCACTGTACTTCGGCGTCGTCCGCAGGCGGCTCGTATTCTGGTTGTAGAGATGGCTGACATCGTCCATGAAGCAGGCTTTGCGCCCTTTCTTGACCGTATCGATGGCTTCCCAGATGCGGTCCCACGAACCGGTTCCCAAGAGGGCGTCGATTTCCGGCATTTCCTTCATCAAATCTTCTTTATACTGCTGGCTCAGGCAGCCCGTGACGATGAGTATCTTGCATTTCCCCTCCGTCTTGTAGCGGGCAGCCTGCAATATCGCATCAATGGATTCCTGCTTGGCTTTTTCAATGAACGTACACGTATTGACGATAATGATATCCGCCTGGGGCAGGTCCTCTGTGATCTCCATATGGCGGTCGCGGAGGATGCCCAGCATGACTTCCGTATCAATAAGGTTTTTGGAGCAGCCTAAGCTGACAAATCCGATTTTTTCCATGTATCTTTACTTTTCCTTTCCGAAGCGAATTGATTTGATCCACCAGGCCTGCAAATCGCGGCGGCCCTGATCAGAATACTGTTTTTTTACGGGGAATAAGACGAGCTCCCGGCCTTTGGCATCGACTTCCGGGTTGGCCGGCGGCAGGGCTTCGCTCAAAAAAATGTGTCTCTGCCGCAAGACGTCAATAGCATCGGGCGAATAGAGCCAGTCGATGAAGGCGTTGGTCAATTCTCCATCTTCACACCAGTTGGTGACAGCCGCACCGGTCAGCCAGTACGACGTGCCGTCTTGAGGATAGAGGATGAAGATCGGCGCCCCGTCTTTGTAATACTGCCGGGCGACGGACGCGTCGGCGACGCCCATATCGGCTTCGCCGCTGGCTACGCGGCGGACATTGACCGACATGGACTTAGAATAGGCCGCTACATGGCTCTGGAGCGAGCTCAGATAGCGTTCACTGTCTTCCATGCCTCTCATTTCCACAAAAGAACAGAGGAACTCGCCGGCCATATCCATGGATGCCAGGTCCGGGAAAGCCAGGACCATACCCGGGTCGGTCAACAGGTCGTCCCAGGACTGGATCTGCATGCCCCGCCGTTCGTAATAGGCCTGGCTGAGGACGAAGACCATAGGGTTATACCAGAGGCCATTCCAGAGCTGTTCCGGGTCCTTCATGGACGGCGGCACTTTATCCGTGACCGGTGAGGCGTAGGGCTGCAAGATGCCGTTTTTCTTCTGAGCCTGCAAGTCGTCTTCCGAGGCGATGAGGATATCGGGCTTGACGCCGCCGTCGTCCTTCAGGGACTGGCGGATCTCGCTGTCGCTCTTGGAATAGATCTGGACGCGCAGATGTTTCTGTTCGTAAAAGCGCTGGGCCAGGCCGTCGTTGACATCCTGAGGCAAGTCGGAAAAGACGACGAGATGGCGTTCGGCTTCATACGCCCGCTGTGCTTCTTCCTGCTGGCGCTGTACCAGGATGGGCCCGCACAGGCCCAGGAGCAGGATGACGAAGAGGCTGAGCACGATAAAGGGCACGAATTTCTTCATTAGCTTCACCTGAATTTTCTAGTCTTAGCCGGTCCCCTCCCCTGCCTGCGGGGCGGAGCGGCATGCCGGCCGGCCTTATCGGGCCGTCTCCCTGCCTGATGGCGCCGCGGCGCGATGAGGCATTTGGGACCGTATCCGATGAGGTCCCGTCGGCCGGCCAGGCACAGGGCCTTATAGACAATATCATAATTGGCCGGGTTCTTATACTGCATCAGGGCCCGCTGCATCTGTTTCTCTTCCGGCCGGCGGGCGACGTAGACTTTTTCACCCGTCAAGGGATTGAGGCCTGTATAGTACATGGCCGTCGACAGGCTTCCAGGCGTCGGGATGAAGTCCTGTACCTGTTCCGGCTGCATATGCATATCCCGAAGGAATTCGGCCAGGGCGACGGCATCTTTCAGGGTACAGCCGGGATGGCTGGACATGAAATACGGGACGAGGTACTGTTTCTTCCCCAGTTCCCGGTTGGCTTCATCGAACCAGTCCTTGAACTTCAGGAAGGCATGGACGTCGGCCTTGCCCATGAGGTCCGTCACGTGCTTGACGACGTGTTCCGGCGCCACTTTCAGCTGGCCGCTGACGTGGTACTGACAGAGTTCCTTGACGAAAGCCTTGTTGTGGTCGGCCAGGACGTAGTCATAGCGCAGGCCTGAGCGGACGAAGACCTTCTTGACGCCTTTGACGCTGCGTATTTCCCGCAGCAGCTTCAGATAATCGTCGTGGGACGTATTGAGGTTCGGACACGTTTCGCTGCCGATGCAGTGGCGGTTGCGGCAGGCCCCGTCGGTGAGCTGCTTGGCACAGGCGACGTGGCGGAAGTTCGCCGTCGGGCCGCCGACATCGTGGATGTAGCCTTTGAAACCGGGCAGATGGGTCATGCGCTCCGTTTCCCTGACCAGTGATTCATGGCTGCGATGCTGGATGATGCGGCCCTGATGGCTGGCAATGGCGCAGAAATGGCAGTGGCCGAAACAGCCGCGCTGGCTGGTCAGGCTGAACTGGACCTCATGCAGGGCCGGAACGCCGCCGGCTGCGTCGTAATCAGGATGCCAGCGCCGCTGGAAGGGCAGTTCGTAGATAGCATCCATCTCGGCTGTCGTCAGCGGCAGGGCCGGCGGCGTCTGGACGACGAAGCGGTTCTCTGACGGCTGGATGATAGTCTTGCCGTAAAAGGGATCCTGTTCTTCGTACTGCATCTTGAAAGCCTTGGCAAAGGTCAATTTATCCTTCTTGACGTCTTCATAAGACGGACAGACGACGGTCTTATCTGAAATGGGCGGCCGGCTGGTGACGTAGCAGATGCCGCGGATGTCGTACATTTCGGCGACGGTCTTGCCTTCGGCCAGAGCGTCGGCGATTTCGACGACGGAATGTTCCCCCATGCCGTAGCTGAGGATGTCGGCCTTGCTGTCCAGGAGGATGGAATGGCGCACTTTATTGGACCAGTAATCATAGTGGGCAAAGCGGCGCAGGCTGGCTTCGATGCCGCCGATGATGATGGGCACATCCTTATAGGCTTCCCGCATGCGGTTGGCATAGACGATGGTCGCCCGTTCCGGCCGGTGGCCGGCTTCGCCGCCTGGCGAATAGCTGTCGCGGCTGCGGAATTTCTTGGCTGCCGTCTTTTCATTGAGCATGGAATCGAGATTGCCGGCTGTAATCAAAGCGGCCAGCCGCGGCCGTCCCAATTTCTTGAACGGTTCGGCACTATGCCAGTCGGGCTGGGAAATGATACCGACACGATAGCCCCGGCTTTCCAATACGCGGCCGATGAGGGCTGCGGCAAAACCGGGGTGATCGACATAGGCGTCGCCATTGATGTAGACAAAATCGAGCTGATCCCAGCCGCGGCGTTCCATGTCCTCCCGGCTGGTTACTAAGAATTTCTCGCGCATATGGCTCCTTATTTAAATTAAAATCCAAATGATGAGCAGCAGGAAAATGATGATGCCGGCAATGATAGTGATTTCCGGCCATTTTCCCTGACGCTGCTTCTTCTTTTTATTGCTGTCCTTGCGGACTTTCTTCTTTTTGACGGGCATGATGGTCCGCACTTCCGGCTGCGGCGTCCGTTCTTCGACGTTTTCCTTGTATTCCCGGGCCAGGGCGATGCCGTCCAGTTCCAGGAAAATGCCGTAATTGCGAAGAAAGCCCTTGACGAAGACGGCGCCGGGAATGGCATCGTATTCGTCCTTTTCCAGGGCTTCCAGGTATTCCCGCTTTATATTGAGGGCATCGGACACGTCTTGTAGTGTCAGCCCTTGTTGTTCTCTTGCCAGTCGCAGCACTTCTCCGATCGACGATTCGTTCACTGTTGTTCCTCTCCCCATTCTCTATAATCGTACCTTTTATTATATAACAGATACGGCCAGGGGTACAGGGGTTCAGCTCAAATACTTCTGCTGGACTTCGTCGGCCGTCATGAGGATTTCCCTGGGCTTGCTGCCGTTATTGGGGCCGACGATGTGCATGGCTTCCATCATGTCGATCATGCGGGCTGCCCGCGTATAGCCGACGCGGAAGCGGCGCTGGAGCATGGACGTCGAAGCCTGGCCCGTTTCCAGGACCATGTCGATGGCCTGGCGCATGAGGTCGTCTTCAAAGAAATCGACGCTGTCTTCGGGATTTTCCGACTGGGCCTTCTGGACGGCTTCATCGTAATTGGGACCGCCCTGGGCCTTGATGAATTCGACCATTTCGTCGATTTCCGAATCGGAAATGAAAGCGCCCTGGACGCGGAGAGGCTTGGAAGCACCGAGAGGATAGAAGAGCATGTCGCCCTTGCCAATCAGTTTTTCTGCACCGGCCATGTCGAGGATAGTCCGTGAATCGACCTGGCTGGAAACGGCGAAGGCAATGCGGCTCGGGACATTGGCCTTGATGAGACCCGTCAGGACATCGACAGACGGCCGCTGTGTCGCCAGGACGAGGTGCATGCCGCAGGCACGGGCTTTCTGGCCCAGGCGGATGATGGACTTTTCCACGTCGTCTGAGGCCATCATCATGAGGTCGGCCAATTCGTCGATGATGATGACGATGAAAGGCATCGTGTCTTCCGGATGGAGTTCATTATAGCGGGAAATATCCCGCGTATGGGTGATGGCGAAGCGCTTATAGCGGTCGTCCATTTCCCGGACAGCCCAGCGCAGGACGCTGGCGGCCTTCTTCGGGTCCGTGACGACTGGCGTCAGCAAGTGCGGGATGCCGTTGTAATTGGATAATTCGACGACCTTCGGGTCGATGAGGATGAGCTTGACGTCTTCCGGCCGCTGCTTGAAGAGGATGCTGGCAATGAAGGTGTTGATGCAGACACTCTTGCCGGACCCGGTCGAGCCGGCTACCAGGAGATGAGGCATCTTGGTCAGGTCGGCGACGATGGGGTTGCCGGCAATGTCTTTGCCCAGGCAGACCGGGACGCCGCCGGCGGCCTTGCGGAACGTATCCGTGTCGATGACATCGCGCAGATTGACACCGGTCAGCTTTTTATTCGGCACTTCGATGCCGACGGCCGCTTTGCCGGGAATCGGCGCTTCGATGCGGATATCCGTGGCGGCCAGTTTCAAGGCGATATCATCGGCTAAGTGGACGATTTTGCTGACTTTGACGCCCGCTGCCGGTTCCAGCTCGTAACGGGTGATAGACGGCCCCTGGCTGGCATTGAGTATCTTGGCATCGATGTTGAAGCTCTGCAGCGTTTCCTGGAGGATGCGGGCATTTTCCCGGACTTCATCGCTCAGGCCGATGATATGCTGCGGCCCCGGTTTGAGCATGCTCACCGGCGGCAGGCGGTACGTCTTTTCGCCAGCCGCTTTGGGAACGGCACTGCTCCCTTCTTCGCTGGTTTCGACAGCGACGCTGCTCTTTTCGACTTCAATGGGCTTGACGTCGCCCATATCATGGCCAAGGACATCCGTTTCTCCGGCCAGTGAAGCCGCCGGCGCTGCCGGGCCGGGCTGTACGTCATGGGCCGTCGGCACTGTATCGCCGACGACGGTTTCATGTATCTGACTGTAAGGCCGGGCGTCTTCCGGCATTTCCTCCGGCGTTTCCGGAACTTCTTCATACGAATCGTCGCTGGCCCAATCGTAAGGCACGTCTTCTTCGATAGGGCTGGCATCGAAGCGGACTTCTTCGACGCCGTTGCCCAAGTCGCAGGCATCGGCAATGGTTGAGGCCGGGCGTTCCATATCAGCGGGATAATCATCGGGATTCCCACAAGCGGGACGCCCTAACGGGTCGTCCCCTACAACCGCCTGCAAATCGAAGATGCGGCGGCGTTCATGCCACTGTTTCAGGGACTGGGATGCGTCCTGAAGGCCTTCGACGGCCTTACCCGACACTTTGGCCGCTTCCTGGCCGGCCTTGTCGGCTACGACAGCCACAGGCTTAGAAATAGACCAATTCTTCCAGACCAGGAAGGTGACGATGCAGGCACCGGTAATAGCCATGACAGCTCCAAAAAATCCAAGAAACCGCCGCAGGACCAAGGCCATGACGGCCCCGACGATTCCCCCGCCGACAGATAAGCTGTGCGGCAGGAATTCCGTCCCTTCCGGGATGACCAGCAAATGGACCAGCCCCAGGAGGAGGATATAGATCCACGTCCCGACGGCCCACGATTTCGACACTGGGCAGGCCTTGCGGATGACGATGTATTTCAGGCCCAGGACGATGAGGGACAGGCTGACGACGATCCGGCCCAGGCCGAAGATATACGATAAGATATCGTCGACGCTGTGGCCGATGCGGCCTGTATCGACGCCGATGAAGCCGGCCGTCGCAAAGACGCCTGCGAGGATACAACAAATACCTATGATTTCATATTTCAAAAGTGGCGACGTCCCTGCCTTCCTGGCAGTCTTCGCCTTCTGACGCGTGCCAGTCGTCCGCTTGGTGCGGCTGGTTTTACGGGTCTTTCCTTTTGTCAAAACAGTTCACCTTCTACTAATAGATTACTTGCCGCCACGGCGCTTATGCCAGGCAGCTGCCATGCTCCCTTCCTGTCCATAGGGCCGTTCCCGGTAATAGGACGCTCCTTTCAAAGCATCGGGCAGATACTGCTGGGCCACCCAGCCCCCATCGAAATCGTGAGGGTACTGGTAGGTCAGGCCATGGCCCAGAGCGGCGGCGCCGCTGTAATGGCTGTCGCGTAGATAATCGGGCACATCGCCACAGTCCTTATGGCGGACGTCGGCCAGAGCCGCATCGATAGCCATGTAGGCGCTGTTGCTCTTCGGCGCACAGGCCACGTAGATGACGGCTTCGGACAGGATGATGCGCCCTTCCGGCCAGCCGACGAACTGGACGGCCTGGGCAGCGGCATTGGCGATGACCAGAGCCTGGGGATCGGCCAGTCCTACGTCTTCAGCCGCACAGATGACCAGGCGGCGGGCGATGAAGGACGGCTGTTCTCCGGCGTCGATCATACGGGCCATATAGTGCAGGGCCGCATCGGGGTCGGACCCACGCATACTCTTGATGAAAGCCGATACCGTATCGTAATGGGCATCGCCTTTCTTGTCATACGTATAGACCTTATGACCGGCTACTTTTTCGATAGCGTCGTGTGTGATATGGCCGCCAGCCGGGACGACCATGCAGACCTGTTCCAGCAGGTTGAGGCCGACGCGGGCATCGCGGTCGGCCAGCCGCGCCAGGGTTCCCAGCATCTCATCGCTGGCCGTGATGCCCAGCGAGCCCAGGCCTTTTTCTTTATCCGTCAGAGCCCGCCGCAGGACGGCCATGACGGCCTGTTCCGGCAGGGGCTTCAGCTGGATGACGCGCAGGCGCGACAATAAGGGGCGGTTGACTTCAAAATAAGGATTTTCCGTCGTCGCCCCGATGAGGATGACCGTCCCGTCTTCGACATACGGCAACAGGACGTCTTGCTGGCTTTTATTGAAGCGGTGGATTTCGTCGATGAAGAGGATCGTCCGCTTTTGATATAAATGGATGGCATCCTGCGCCGCCGCGATGACTTTGCGCAGTTCCGCCGTCCCGGCCGTGACGGCGTTGAGGGTTATGAAACGGCTGTCCGTCTCATTGGCAATGACATGGGCCAGCGTCGTCTTGCCGACGCCAGAGGGACCGTAAAACAAAAGGGACGGGATCGTGTCCTTCTCGATGAGGGTCCGCAGAAAACTGCCCGGGCCGATGAGGTCGTCCTGTCCATAGATGTCATCCAAAGATTCCGGCCGCATGCGGACGGCCAGCGGCGCATAGTCCCGGCCGCTCCGTTCATCAGCCATAGAAAATAAATCGTCTCCGCTCATTTGTTTGCTCTCCAGACTAAATAGAACGCCGCCAAGTCTCCTCAGCGGCGGACGAAATAACTAAATTCTCGAATAAGAAAAGAGCCCCACCATGCCGTTTATAAACCGAGTTTTGAGCCTGCCTAAGCAGGTGGGTGTTCTCCTATAAGGGTCGACAGTCCAGTGAAGGCATTGCCTAACGATATAGAGCCCGAACTCCCAATGTAAAAAGTGTTGGTTCAAAACATCGAGACCATTTACGTACACAGTAGGGTTTCTTCTTGTATCTAGTATAATAAAATATAGAAGAAAAATCAAGCCTTGACAAATGAAAAAGGCGCTGTCGCATGAAGACAGCGCCTTTTAAGTGGTTAGGGGCTAGGGGTTAGTGGCTAGTAGGGGCGCCACGTGGGGCGCCCGTTTCCGTATATGTGAGAATCCCGCAAAGACGCGGCGGGCCGCCCTTTGGGACGGCCCCTACGAACGGCTAACTGCGACCTGCGGTCTGCGGGACGCCTTTGGACGTTCCCTACGAGCCACGAACCACGATTATTTTACGACTTTCTTTACGGCGGCTACGACGTTTTCTGTCGTGAAGCCAAATTTCTTGAACAAGACGCCGGCCGGAGCGGAGGCACCGAAGGATTTCATGGAAACCGTCGTCCCGTCGAGGCCGACGTATTTACCCCAGCCGAAGTCCGAAGCGGCTTCGACAGCGACGCGGGCGCGGACAGCTTTCGGGAGTACCTGTTCTTTATAGGCTTCGTCCTGCTGTTCAAAGAGTTCCATGCAAGGCATGCTGACGACGCGGACGTCGACACCTTCTTTAGCCAGTTCGTCTTTAGCGCTGACAGCCAGTTCGACTTCCGAACCGCTGGCCATGATGATGGCATCGGGAACGGCCTTGTTGGCATCGGCGATGACGTAAGCGCCTTTCAGGGCTTCTTTGCTGCTGCCGGCGAGCTGCGGCAGGTTCTGGCGGGTCAGGACGAGGGCCGTCGGCGTCTTCTGGCTGGTCGCAGCCAGGTACCAGCCGGCAGCCGTTTCCGTAGCGTCAGCCGGACGGAAGACGTTGACGTTAGGAAGGGAGCGGAGCATGGCCAGCTGTTCAATCGGTTCGTGAGTCGGGCCGTCTTCGCCGACACCGATGCTGTCGTGCGTGAGGACGTACGTCGTCGGCAGGCTCATGAGGGCAGCCAGGCGGATCATGGGTTTCATGTAATCGCTGAAGACGAAGAACGTGCCGGCATACGGACGGATACCGCCGTGAAGGGCCAGGCCATTGGTGATGGCGCCCATAGCCAGTTCACGGACGCCGAAGTGGACGTTGCGGCCGCTGTAATCGGTCTTGCTGAAGAAGCCTTCGCCTTTCATTTCCGTCTTGTTCGACGGAGCCAGGTCGGCGCTGCCGCCAAAGAGCTGAGGCATGATGTCTTTCAGGCGGTTGATCATCGTGCCGGACAAGCTGCGCGTAGCCTGCGGTTTATCTTCATAAGCCCAGAAATCTTCGTCATTCAAGAGGGCCTGTGCATCGACATCGCTGTGGAAAGCATCCCATTTAGCTTTCATATCCGGGAATTTGGCAGCGTAGTCGGCAAAGAGTTTCTGCCAATCCGCTTCAGCTGCGCCGGCTTTCTGGCTCAATTCAGCATAATGAGCATAGACTTCGTCCGGGATGTAGAAGGTTTCCTGCGGTTTCGGCCAGCCCAGGTTTTCTTTCATGGCGACGATGTTTTCTTCACCCAGCGGCGAGCCATGAGCGGCAGCCGAGCCCTGTTTGGCCGGGCAGCCATAGCCGATCTGGGTCTTGATGGTAATGAACGACGGATGTTCCTTGTCGGCTTTGGCTTCTTCGATGGCTTTGCCGATGGCATCGAGGTCCGTGCCGTCTTCGACGGTAATCGTCTGGAAACCGAAGGCAGCCATGCGGGCCTGGACATTTTCCGTAAAGGCGATGTCCGTATTGCCTTCGATAGAGATGTTGTTGCTATCGTAGAGGACGATGAGTTTGGAAAGGCCGAGTGTCCCTGCCAGGGAGAAGGCTTCCGACGAGATGCCTTCCATCAGGCAGCCGTCGCCGCAGAGGGCGAAGGTGTAGTGGTCGACGACGGGATAACCCGGTTTATTGAAAATAGCTGCCAAGTGAGCTTCTGCCATGGCCATGCCGACAGCCATGCCCAGGCCGGCGCCGAGGGGGCCTGTCGTCGCTTCGACGCCCGTCGTGTGGCCGTATTCCGGATGACCCGGTGTCAAGGAGCCATCTTGACGGAACTGTTTAATGTCGTCCATGGTCAGGCCGTAGCCGTAGAAATGGAGCAGCGAATACAACAGCATCGAGCCGTGGCCAGCCGAGAGGATAAAGCGGTCGCGGTTCGCCCATTTCGGGTCCTTTGCGTTATGGTTCATGTGATTTGCCCAGAGTTCGTATGCAATGGGGGCTGCGCCGAGGGGCAGGCCGGGATGGCCGGAGTTGGCCTTCTGGATGGCGTCAGCCGACAATACACGAATGGCATTTACACAAGTCGTATCAATGGTGCTCATTAGTCAAATCGCTCCTTTTTATGTGATCGAAAATAAATAGACATTCACTTTATTATGTAAAAAAAGGACCCCTTCTGTCAATGGCAAAAGGGGATTTTGGGAGAAATTTATATATGCTATAATAAAGAAGTTTCTTAATTTTCCGAGAAAGGATAGACTCATGACGAAAAAATACTTTTTCTTTGATATCGACGGGACCCTGGGCCTGGGGATCTCCAGCATCATCCCGGCAGACACGCTGTACTGCCTGCGCCGCCTCGTCCAGAAAGGCCATTTCATCGCCATCGCATCGGGCCGCCTGCAGCACGATACACAGACCTTTGCCGACCGCTACGGCATACCGGCCGTCGTCGCCGATGGCGGCAACAGCCTGTCCCTGGACGGGAAAATCCTGAAAATGACCGGCCTGCCCCTGGAGAACTGCAAAGCCCTGCTGCGCGACCTGACGGACCGCCACTATCCCTGGGCCGTCGTCACGGACAATACCATCAACCGCTATACACCGTATGCTGATTTCCCCCACGACGACCCGCGCAATTACATGGAAACCGTCATCCGCCCGGTCCCCATCGAAAATCTGACGGCCGTCTATAAAATCATGTACGCCCGGCCCCAGCGCCTCGAAGACGAACCGCCGACATACGGCCTGCCCCACCTGGAATACATCGACCACACGTACCTCATCGAACCGACCGACAAGAGCCGCGGCATCCTGCGTATGCTGGACCTCGTCGGCGGCCGCCCGGAAGATGCTGTCGTCTTCGGCGACGGCATGAACGACATTTCCATGTTCCGCAAGCCCTTCTTCTCCATCGCCATGGGCAACGGCCGGGATGAGCTGAAAGCCCATGCCGACTACGTCACGGGCGACAACGATAAGGGCGGCATCCTGGAAGCCTGCAAAAAATTCGGCTGGCTCTAAGGGATAGTCCGTAGTTTGTAGTCTGTAGTTTGCAGTTTCTAGTTGTGGCCGGCGCCTTTTAACAGGGCTTCCCGCAGGCGGTCTTCGATCTGGACCAGTTCGGCTTCGGCGGCCTGCCGCTTCTGCCGTCCTTCCTGCTGGATGCGCAGCGTATCTTCGATGGTGCTGATCAAATCTTCATTGACCTGCTTGACCGTTTCGATATCGACGATGGCCCGTTCATTTTCGACGGCCGTATCGTGGGAATTCTGCTTGAGCATGGCGGCGTTGCGCTTGAGCAGTTCATTGGTCGTATTAGACACAGCCTGCTGCATTTCCAGGGCTTCTTTCTGCCGCCCCAGCCCCAGGGCCAGGACCATCTGGTTCTTCCACAAGGGGATGGTGTTGTAAATGGCACTCTGGATGCGGTCGACGAGGATCTTGTCGTTGTTCTGGATGATGCGGATCTGCGGTGCCGTCTGGATGGCAATGGTCTTGCTGATTTTCAGGTCGTGGACCTTCTTTTCAAAGCGGCTGACGGAATTCTTGAAATCCTGGACGACCTGGACGGCCATGGGATTATCTGAAACCTGAGCCTGGGCTTCCAGTTTGGGAATCGTCGTCAAGTTCAGTTCCTGTATCTTTTCTTCGCCAGCCTGGATGTAGAGCTGGAGCTGTTTGAAGTATTCCAGGTTCTTATCGTAGAGGCCGTCGAACATGGCAATGTCCTTCATGAGGGTCATTTTCTGGCTGTCCAGGCCGGCCTGTATCTTGTCGATCTGGGCGGCCAGCGTCGTATAGGACTGGGTCAGGGCTTCTTTTTTCTTGAACAGCGAGCCGACGACGGGCAGGCTGGCCAGGAAGCCCTGGTCCTCGTCGTTTTCGTCTTCAAAGGACTTGACCCGCTTGACCAGGTCGTTGAGCAGGTCACCGGCTGCGGCCGGGTCCGTACTCTTGACCGTCGACAAGACGCTGTCCGAAAAGGTGGCGATATTTTTCTGGGCGGCGCTGCCGTACTGGACGATGGCGTTGGAATTGACCAGGTCGATGGCATCCTTGATGGTGTCGACCTGCTGCCGTTCTTCCGGCGTCAGGCTTTCGACCTGGGCATTGAAATGAGCTACTTCGTGCTTTTCATCGACGGCTGGCAGGGCTTTCTGGCTGTCGGCCTGCTTTTTCTCTAAAAGGTCATTCAAATTGATATCGGCCATAGTATCTACCTACTTTCTTTTTGTATTCAAGAACTGGTCGGCTAAATCGATGATCGTCCCGACCAGGTCATCACTGCGCTTGGCCTGCGGTTCCACCTTGGGCGGTTCCGTCTGGATGCCGTCAGCGGCCATGTTCTGCTTCATGACCTTCATTTCGGCGTCGAGGTCCATGAGCTGGGCATTGAGGACCTTGGAGAACTGGTCTTCATAGGCTTCGTCGAACTTATCCAGGAGCTGCTTGATCTCCCATTTCGACTGCTGCACTTCCTGCGCTTCAAGGCCCGTCTTTTCCAGCTCCTGGTACTTGCGGACCAGGAGCAGGGCCCGGTCCTGGTAATAATCGACGAAGCGCCGGGCCAGGCTCATCCGTTCTGGATGCTGCTGCAAGTAGGTCAGGAAATTCTTGGCAATGCCCTGCATCTTGCGCAGCTGTTTCCGCAGTTCGTCGTCATCGACGTGCTTCATTTCTTTTTCAATGGCGTTGAAATCATCGACGGCTTTGCTGAAGAGCTCGTCGTTCAGCTTGTCCACTTCTTCGTTGCCGCTGGAAAATTCCAGTTCCGGCTTGAACTTCTTCTTATTGCGGCGGTGAATCCAGTAGAGGATGAAGACGCCGAAGACGAGACTGAACGTCCCGGACAGATGACCCGTAGCGAACCAGTTATAACTGGGAACGGCAAAACAGATGATAGCGATGAGATATAAGAAAATATTCACGATCGTCCCTCCTAAGTGAAGAATGTCTTTCCTTAATCATAGCATTTTTCGCCCCATTTGTCGTGGATTGTAAGGCAAAAAAGAGGCTGTCCCTGAAGACAGCCTCTTTTTGAGTATTAAGTTTGCAGTTTGTAGTTTTTAGTGAATGGTTTTAAATTTAGAGCCATTTTCTACAAACTGCAAACTCCGAACTACAAACTACGAAGTAATAGTGACTACGCATGATGACATAAGCCTTCATACGCCAGCCCCCTTTTCAGCTTGTTTTATTTTATACCGTTTAGTCCATTTCCAGCGATTGTGCAGCCAGAACCAGTCTTCTGGATACTTGCGGATATGGGCTTCCAGGCGGTCGTTGAGTTCCTGTGTCGTTTCGTACATGATGCGGTTCTTTTCCTCTTTCGAGAGCTTGTGGTCCGCTGTGTACGGCTTGATGGGCGGCAGGACTTCGACGACGTGGTGGTACGGCCGGTCTTCGTGGATGAAGGTCGACACGATGGGGTAATTGGCGATGCCGGCCATCTTGGCCGGTCCGTCAGCCGTCAGGGTGTCCATGCCAAAGAGTTTGACCATGATGCCGGTATAGCCCGGGTCCTGGTCCATGAGCAGGCCGATGTAGTGGCCGTCGCGGAGGAAGCGGACCATGTCGCGGATGCCCGTCTTGTAAGTGACGTGCTGCTTCATCATGGCCCGGTACTCGTTGATGAAGGTATCGGCGCTCTTGCTGTTCTGTTCCTGAGCAACGGAGATGAGGGGATAGCCATTCATGGCCAGGACAGCTCCCAGGAGTTCCCAGTTGCCGGCATGGGATGCCATGAAGACGGCCCCTTCGCCGCTGGCTTTGAGTTCGTCCAGGTATTCCTTGCCGTGCCAGGTAATCTTTTCGTCGAGCATCTCCTTCGTATAGCGCGGATACGACAGGACTTCGATGATCATGGGCCCGAACCGGACCGTACTGGCCTTGGCGATGGCCATGGCCTTTTCCGGATCATCGGTCAGACCGCAGTCCAAAATCTGCTGCTGGGCCAGGACCTTGCGCTTCTTGGGAACGAAAGTCCAGAAAAAGGCACCTAAAAAGGTGCCTAGGGCCCGGCGACAGCCTTCTGGAATGTGGCAGATGATCCAGCTCAGACATTTCATAAAGGTGTACATAGGCAAATCCTCTTACTGTTGTTCTAATTTCTTTTCCAGTTCAGCGATTTTTTTCTGCAAGGCTTTGACGGTCTTGGCCATTTCCGGCAGGTGTTTCAGGTAGACCTGGGTACGGCTCCATTCCATGTGAGGCCGGATGGGGAACCCGGCATAGACCTGGTTGCCCTTGACATTGCCCGTAATGCCCGATTTGCCGGCAAAGACGGCATTGTCGCCAATGGTGATGTGGCCAGTGCAGCCGGTCTGACCGGCAAAGATGACGTGATTGCCGGCTTTGGTGCTGCCAGCGATGCCCGTCTGGGCGATGAGGAAACAGTCTTCACCGATTTCGACGTTGTGGCCGAGATGGACGAGGTTGTCGATTTTCGTCCCCCTGCCGACTTTCGTCGAACCCAGGGTTGCATTATCGAGACACGTGCAGGCGCCGATTTCGACATCGTCGCCGAGGGTGACGTTGCCGATCTGCGGGATCCGCGTATGCTTGCCCTTTTCCGTAGCAAAGCCGAAGCCTTCGCCGCCGATGACGGCGTGAGCCCGGATGACGGCGTTCTTTCCGAGGACGCAGTTTTCGTGGATGACGGCACCGGGATAGAGGACCGAACCTTCGCCGATCTTGACATTATCGCCTAAAAAGACGTAGGGATAAATCGTCGAGCCCTTGCCGATTTCGACGTTCTTGCCGATGACGGCATAAGGCATGATGGCTACGTCTTCGCCGATAGAGGCGCTGCCGTCGATGATGGCTGTCGGATGGATGCCCGGCGTGACCGACTGGCGGGGATGAAACAGCACGAGGAGCTGGGAAAAAGCCAGGCGGGGATTTTCTACGACGACGAGCGTATTATCTCCGGCAGGAACTTCTTTTTCGACAATGACGGCACCGGCATGGACCTGCGGCAAATATTCCGTATACGGATCGACGGCAAAGGTAATGTCCTGCAGACCGGCTTCGGCCAGGCCTTTCACGTCTTCAATGACGGCGTCACCCTTGCCGATGACCGTGCCGCCCAGCAATACTGCTAATTCCTGTACTGTTTTCTTCACGATATACAACCCCTTTTTTTACTGCAATTTGGCAATTAAATCGTCGGTTACGTCGATGCCGCCGGAAGGAACGGCTTCTTTGACGACGATGATGCCGACATTTTTATCCTTGGCGATGTCGCCTAACTTGCTCTGGATGTCCGACATGAACTGACGCTGCATGCTGGCGCCGAAAATATTGAGTTCCTGCTGGGCCTGCTGCTGTTTCTTCTGGAAATCTTCAGCCGACATGGACTGCTGTGCGTCCTGCAATTCCTTTTCGATGGATTTCTGTTTATCTTCGGTCTTCTGTTTATACTGCTGGACCAGGGGCGCTTCTTTCTGTACGCGCGACATGTCGACGACGCCTACATTATCTTTTCCGCCACAGCCGGCGAGCATACCCGTCAGGGCCAGCATTGCGGCGACGATTCCTAAGCGCTTCCAAACTTTTTTCATTGCTAAAAGCCTCCTGTTATGCCAACTTGGCAATAATATCATCGGTAACATCCGTAGCCGTGCCGATGCCTTCGTAGTTGGCGAAGATCATCTCAAAGCCCTGTTCCTGGGCGACATCGGCGGCTTTATCGCGGATATCTGCCATAATGGCGTCTTTCACATCTTTCATTTCTTTTTCTTTTGCATCGAGTTTATCTTTCCATTCCTTGTTCCACACAGCCGGTTCCGGCCGGTCCTGCAAGACGCCCAGCTGCTGCTGGAAGACCTGCTGGTTGTCTGCCTTGCGTCCTTCCAGGTCTTTCTTGACCTGCTGGGCGTAGTCATCGAGCTCTTTCTTGGCCTGGGCCTTATCCGGTGCCATGAGGGCCGCGATTTCATCGGCTGTCCGGTTGGTCACCTGGACGTCAGCCTGGCTACCTTTGAGCAAGGTTTGGAGCTGTTCCTCTGTCGCTGCCCGTTCTTCTTTAGACAGGGACAGGGTCTTCAGCTTCAACTGGAGATTGACGATTTTCAACGTGTCGGCCTGGGAAATGACAGGCGTCGTCTTCTTCTTTTCCTGGACGAGCGAATCATACCGCTGTTTCAGCCGGTTGTTGAGCTCGTTCTCCTTGAGGGCGACTTTGGCCTGCAGTTCCTGGTCGAGGGCTGCCGTACCTGCGGCGTCGGCAGCGGCAAAATTCTGGACCGACGTCCCTTCGGCAGCAGCTTTCTGGGAATAGTTCCACTGTTCAAACTGATATTGGGCAACCATAGCGTTGTATTCCAGTTCTAAATGGTGATACTCGCTATAACGCGGGTGGCTCATGACGACGTGTTCCAGGTCTGCATAGGCATAGACCGGCGTCGCAGCTGTCGACGGGGCCGGCTGGCTGCGGTGGCTGAAGAACCACCAGCCGGCGAGGAGACAGACCATGAGGACCGCGGCACCGGCTGCCGCATATATCCGTTTCATAAAGACTCCTTACTGGTTACTGCTGCTGGAGCTGTCCGAACTGCTGGAGCTGTTGGCGCTGCTGTCGGAGCTGCTGGAACCAGAGTTCTTGTTCAGTTCTTTAGCGACCTGGTCGGTAATATCCGTACCGCCATAGAGGACGACGCTCTTGTCGACGACGAGGCTGAGGCCTTTGGTCTTGGCAACATCGCTGACAGCCGTGTCGACTTTATCTTTGATGCCTTTGAAGATTTCCTGGCGTTTCGTAGCCAGTTCGCCCTGCATCTTCTGGAAGAGCTGCTGTTTCTGCTGGTCGTCCATGCCGGCCGACTGCTGTTCAAACTGTTTCTGCATGTCTTCGCCAGCCTGCTGGAGCTGTTTCTGTGCCGCAACGGCGTCCTGATTATCAGGAGTGATGATCTTGCTCGTATCGACGACGCCGATGTTGCTCGACGGAGCCGCATTGACAGGGTTGCCCGTCTGCATGATAGCCAGGCCGGCGACACTGAAGACGAAGATAGCTGCGATAACAGCCGAAAAAATCTTGATATTGCGTTTCTTACCTATTTCAGACATCATAATAAAACTTCTCCTTTTGTATTACAAATAACCGATAATCCGGAGCCAAGCATCGTGGTCGGACACGATATATTCCAAACCGACATAATCATCGACGCGATAGTGCAGGCCGACTTCGGAATCGTCATGCGTCAGGTCCCGGTCGTAGCGCAAGGTCCACCGCCCGCCTAAGGGCTGGCGCAGCCACAGGTGCTGGCTGTCGTCGAGGCTCTCGAACTGGTATCCCGCCTGTGTTCTGCCGGCAAAGCGGTAAAAGTAGCCGGGAATGAAATTCCAGTCCAGCGAAGACGGCATGAACTTGACGGCGCCGTAGATTTCGTGATGACTGCCGATCTTGCGGCCCAGATGGGCCATGAGGACCGTATCTTCGTCGCTGCTGTGGTCACGGGCGGCGTCGATATAGGCTCCGCCGCGGATGTCATAAAAAGCCGTCTTCGACGTAAGGTCGATGGTCGTATCCTCACCGAGCGACAAGGACGGCGTCACGTGAAGGCCGTAGTTCTTGACGACCCACTGACGCTGGACGTCTTCCTGCAAGGCTGCGGCGATGTCCCGCTCATGGCGCTTAACGAAGGCGACAGGCAGGCCGTCCAGTCCGGCGTAGTCCCGTTCCAGATGGTTGCGGGCGCTGAGGAAGATGACCTTGGGCACATCATCGCCCTTGATGGCGACGCGGACGTTGCGCACGACAGGCAGCTTGGGCAGCATATAGACCGTGACGTCTGTCTCGGGCCCGCCGTGGATGACGATGTGCGGATAGAATTCCGGCACCCGGTCTTCCAGTTCATTCTCCAGGACCGACTTGACGGCGCCGTTAGCCCAATCCAGGGCATCGACGGGCAGTCCCGTGAGCAGGCTCTCAGCCATATCCCCGGCGTGTTCCAGGTCCTTATCGACCAGGGCCTGGCCCATCGCCGGCAGAGCGCCGTAGTCGATAACAAAGTGGACTTTGCGGATCGTATCGCCCCAGGGGCGGATGCGCACATCCAGGTCCGTCCGGCTGCCGGGATGGATGGCAAGGGATTCCACCGTATAGCCTATGAGGACGCGGTTGATGATATCGTTGACGGTTCGCTCGTATTCTTCATGACGGCTGACGATTTCCCCGCTGTCGTGGTTGAGGAATATGTGGTTCCCTACAGTTTGGATGCTGGCAGCAATGCGTTTCTCGACTAATGGCGGAATCGCCTCCTCTACGGAGGCGACATGGACCGTCACTTGGTCTACCGATGCTGCTGTAGCACTACTAAGACTAGCACAGACGGCAAAGACAGTCAATAAATAAGTGCGGATCTTCATCATCCACGACCTTTCATCGTCTTAGAACTTACCGCCAAAGCTGAAGTGGAACTTGCCGCCATCCTGGCCTACGCCGTAATCCAGGCGGATAGGCCCGATCGGCGTGGTGATGCGGAAGCCGATACCACCGGAATAATGGAGTTTATTGTTTTCATGGTACCAGGGGATGTTTTCTACGCCACCCCAGGCATTGCCCACGTCGGTAAAGACGACGCCCTGGATCTTCTTGGCAATGGGATAGCGGTATTCGACGGTCGCTTCGTACATCTTGTTGCCGCGGAATTCATCGTCTTCATAGCCGCGCAGGTTGTCGGCACCGCCGAGGGTGAACAGGTCGTTGTAGGGCATATCACCGGTGGCGATACCACCCATGAGGCGGACGGCGATGACGTGGGCCCGGCCAACTTTATAGTACAGGCGGTTTTCGGCGATGAATTTGAAGTAGTCGAAGTCGCCGCCCATGCCGTGGCCAGCCCAGGTGCCCGTAAAGGACAGGCGCTTGCCTTTCGTCGGGTCGTAGACGTTGTCGCGGTTATCGAAGACGTGGGACCAGGTCAGGCTATTGGTGCGGCCGAAGTTCTTACCCAAGTAATCCATTCCCGCAAAATCATATCCTTTATTATCAGGGTCTTTTGCATCGTTTCTATAGTTAAACCCGCTATCGTGATCGGTGTATTTCGTCCGCTTTGTTTCCAAAGTGACGTAGTCGCTGACGTATTCGCTGCGGACACGGCCGTACGTGACGTTGAAGCCATTGGTCCGGCGGTCATATTCAGCGACGGAATTGCCCTTTTCATCATAATCGTCGTATTCCGATTCGCGGTCGAAGATGCTGAAGCCGATGGAGTCGCCGGCATCGTTGAGGTACGGATGGGTATACGAGAAGATGTAGTTCTTGTTGCTATCCGTGTTGCCGCCGAATTCCCAGCTGATATTGGCCTTGTCGCCCGTACCGCGCAGGTTCGTTTCAGCCAGGCCGAGGATGCCGACCAGGCCGTCCGAATCGGAGTAGCCGGCACCGATGGTGACCGAACCGGTCTTCTGTTCGGTGACGTCGATTTCAACGATGACGTCTTTGGGATTGCGCTGGCCCGGCAGGAGGCGGACGTTGACGTCTTCAAAATAGCCCGTGTTGTAAACACGTTGGATACTGCGGCTGGCAGCGTTCTTGTTGAAGATATCGCCCTTCTTCATGCGCAGTTCACGCATGATGACCTTATTCTTGGTCTTGGTATTGCCGCGGAGATTGATATTTTCGATGCGCGGTTCAGAAATGGCAATGTGCAAAACGCCTTCGTCGTCGAGGCGGACATCGGAGACGCGGCTCATCATATAACCGGCATTGGCAAAGGCCGTGTTGATATTGGCTACGTCGTGGCTGACGACGGCGGTGTTGAGCGTCGTGCCCGGCGTCGTGGCGACGAGTTTCATCAAATCACCTGTACTGAGGGATTCGTTGCCGACGATGTCGATTTTCTTGACGACCGGATTCATCTGGACCGTATAGTTCAGGGAAACGCCTTCCGGTACAGTCGTAAAGGACGGCTTGACCGTCGAGAACAGGCCCGTCGCCCCGATGACGTTGAGGTCGTGACGGATGTAGTCCATGTTGACGGCATCGCCGACGCGCATGGCCAGCTGCGGTAGGAGTTTCTGTTCAATCTGGGCTTCCGGTACGGGGCCGACCGTAACGGAAGTGGCTACCTTGTCGACATAGGGTTTCAAGTCGGCATCGGTAACGGCTTCCCCATAAGGCAGGACCACGTCCTGGCCGGCCTGGATGACGGCCAGGGGATAGCCGGGGATGGACGTATCAAACTGCATGTCGCTGGTACCGCTCATGTAGCTGACTTTGTCGCCCGTAATCTGCGGCGTCGTATCGACAGGAGCCGGGTTGAGGATTTCATTTTCCTTGTGGACGGCTTCTGCTGTTTCCTGCTGAACTGCAGCCGGACTCTTACCAGCCGCAATGGCGGCCAGTTCTTCTGCCGTTTCATAGCCCGTCAGGCCCGATTTAGCCGCTTTCATGGCATCGGCTGTCGTTTCATCATTGGGCGAGGTTACGACCGTATTGACAGCTGTTTTCTGGTCATCCGCCGGAGCAGCTGCCGAGCCAGATGTAACCGTCTGGCTGCCCGACGACTCATAACCTGTTGCCGCTGTCGTATCATCAGCCCAAACAGGGCACGTCATCATCGCACTGGTTACCATCAGGGCGAGAAGTTTTTTCTTCCGCATATTCATAAAAATCCTCCATTATCTATTTCGTAATACCTGTACCGCGCAAGGTATGACGTGCTTCTTGTACAGTAGCTTGTATCTGGCGGTCCGACAAGACTGCCTTCCTTGCCACCCGTACCGGAGCCGCTGCTGGCGGTTCCGGTACGGCTGCAGCCGTCGCGGCTGGCTGCACAGGCGGTTCGTCTCCGGCAGGAGCTGCTGGCGGCGCAGATGCTGCCACCGGTGCTGGTCCTTCCTGGACAGGGGGCTGCACGCTGCCTGCCGGGACCGGCTCGGCCACAGGCGCAGCCGTATCCACCGGGTCCCGGTCCGCTTCATTCCCTGCCGCCGTCTCCTGGACGACGGCCTCGACGGCCGGTGGCCGTTCTTCCGGCCCGGTCAGGCGGAAGGCATACCAGCCGCCCAGCGCCAGGAAGAAGGACGTGACCATGGCACCGGCCCGCAGCCAGTTCCTGCTGACTGGATGGTGTTTGCGCAAATTCTTCATTTCCGCTTCGGCCAGCATCAGATTGAGTTCGCCCTTGATATCGGACTCTTCATCAAACGAGGCTTCGGCCTTTTCCAGCCAGGACCGGACGGCCCGGACCCGGTGAACTGTATCGCGTTGGGAATGTTTCATACAGCCTTCTCCTTTCTGCCTAGACGAATACTCTTATAAAATCGGCAAAGGCCGTATGAATTTATACCGGCAAAAAGGCGCAAAAACATGCCATAATCTATATTTTACAGCATTTTTCGATTATTTTCACCTAAAAACGGGTCAATTTTAAGAAAGTGTAAAAAAATTTTAGTGGCGGCTCTCATGGATGAACCGGCTGAGCATGCCGCGCACGCGGCGGATGCCCCGTTTCTGCAGGCGGTAGACGTAAGGCAGGCTGACGTCCAGGCTCTTGGCCAGGTGCTTCTGCTCCACGTCGTTCAGGTACACGCCTTCGACGACGGCCTGTTCCTTTTCGGGCAGCCTTTTCAAGACGTGGCCGACCTTTTCCAGCAACAGCTGGCGGCTCGTGGCTTCGACAGGGTCCTGGCGCTCATCGCAGAGCGTATCCTGCAACGTCACGCCCCGTTCATCCGGTTCGTCAAGGGATACGGCGCTGACGGCGCCTTCGCGCTTCAGATAGTCCAGGATGGCCCCGCGGATGCGGTGGACGGCAAAGAGCGGGAAGGCCACGCCACGGCGGTAATCATAGCGTTCCACGGCTTCGATGAGGCCCAGTGTCCCTTCCTGCAGGGCGTCGGACAGGATGTCGCGATGGATGTGCCAGCGCATGGCCTCTTTGAAGACCAAGGGCTGGTACTGCTCGATGAGGCGGCTGCGGGCCTCCAGATTCCCCTCGTCCTTATAGGCCTGCCACAGGGCCCGTTCTTCGTCGGGCTGGAGCAGGGTGATATGCTGTAGTTCTTTCAGATAATCGTCTAACATGGCCTTTCACCACCTTTTCATTCAAATGGAATTCACACATATATAGGGACGGGCGCCCCACGTGGGCGCCCCTACAAAGGCAATGGCGTATCCACACATATACAGGGATGGGCCTGTGTCCCATCTGTAGGGGCTTGCACGTGGCAAGCCCGCTTCAGGACATGTTTCCTTCCCGTTATTCCTGTATGTATGGCGTCCTGCCATCAATCCCCGGATGCAACGGCATGACCCCATATACGGAATCAAAACGAATACTTATAGACACCGCCGATGAAACTGTCGTCGTCGGACGTCCAGGCGTTGACGCTGAACTTGCTGCCCAGGTCATACATGAAGCCGAAGCGGTCGTCGCCGTGGTTGATGCCGAAGGCTGCCGTGACCATGAAGTCGTTGAACAGGTATTTCCCCATTTCAATGTTGTAATAGTTGCGGCCCACATCGGTATTCTTATCATTGAGGTTCAGCGAGCCGTTGGTGACGGTGAGCATATCTAGAGACAAGGCCTTTTCCAGGCTATGTGTAAGGCCCAGGCTGTTCAGGGTCATGCGGATGCCCGATCCGAGGAGGCTGTCCATATCTTCCTCGCTGAGGGAGCTCTGGGGGCGGCCGCCGCTGTTGCGCAGGGTAATGAGCGATACGATCTGCTGCTTCGTCAGGGGCGGGTCGGAGCGGAGCATGAGGTCCATGTTGTCCGCCTGACCGCGCAGGGTCAGCATGACATTGTACTGGCCGACGCGGCTGAAGCCTTCAGCGTCGACATAGGGCAGGAAGGAATCATACCGTGAGAAATCGGCCTTAGCCTTGGTCACGCGGAAATTGGTGTCCAAATAATGGACGGTCCCCCGCGTCGCTTCAAAGCGGCCCGACGGATGGGGATGATTGAGGTTGCCCTGGAAGGTGACCGACCCATTGACCATCAAGTCGTACAGAGCCGGATTGTACAGACGGACCTTGTTGCCCAGGGTCAGGGTGAAATCCAGGTCCAAATCGGGCCCTTCACTGCTGCTGGCCAGAGCCAGGGGAATGTCGACAGTCGTATTGTCGACCTGCATGAGGCCGCTCACTTTAGGCCGCCCGTCGCCAGGCGTGACGTTGACATAGCCCGTGATGGGACCGTCATAATAGGGGCAGTTCAGATAGAGGCCAGAAAAATCAGCCGCCAGGGAATACGAATCTAAGCTGCGGCCACTCCAGGCGGCTTTGCCGTCAAGGCTGATGCTGCCGGGATTCTTCTTCCCTTTCTTATCCATAGTACCGCTGCCGCTGAGGACGGCCGAACGGCCTTTGAAGGCCAGGTCAGCATTGATGTTGGCCAGGGGATAAGCCGTGTCCTTGAACTTGATGGTGCCGTTCTTGACGGCAATATCGCCGTTGACCGTCGGTGCATCCAGGGTTCCGCCGATTTTGACGGCCCCCTGGATGGTACCGTCGGCTTCGGTGACGTAAGGCGTCAGGAAAGTCAGGACATCGAGGCCGGCGTTATCGAGCTGCAGCGAAAGGTCCATGGATTCGCCGGTCTTGCCGCCAGACAAGGCGCTGACGGGAATGGTACCGTGTGCGCTGACCTTATAGGGGTCGCGGCTGCCGCTGGCCTGCTGCAAAGTGATCAGTCCGTTGCGGATGTTGAACAGGGCATAAGCGCCCGTAAAGGAAATGCCGTTGGCCGTGCCGCTTCCCAGCTGGGCCGATACGTCGGCCTGGAGGTCATCGCCTGTACCGCTCAGGTCAGCGGCAAAGTCGATAGGCGCATCGACGACGAAGTCTTTATGTCCCAGAACGTCGGTCAGGGCCTTGGCCGGGAACTGCTTGGCAGCGACGGACAATTTCACCGGACCGTGCAGGGCATACGTCCCCTGGGCAGCCAGGACGCCGCTGCCGATGTTCAGGGCCATCTTGTTGATGGTGACGACGCCATTTTCCATCTGGACGTCGATGTCAGCCGGTTCGACGGCCTGGCCGCCGAAAGAAGCGTCACTGATGGTCCCCTTCATGGAGACCGTCGGGTTGTCACCTGTGCCGCTGATGTCGACCTGGCCATTCAGCTTGCCGGCAATATCCTGTACCGGCAGGGCCGCGACCTTGAGCAGGCCGGCAATGTCGCCGTTGACGACCGTCGCCTGGCCCCGCAGGAGGGACGATTTCGTATTATACAATAAATTGCCGTCATACGTCCCGCCGAGCTGGGCGAAATGAAGGTCCGTCAGGCGCAGCATATTGTCATAATAGGCAAAATCGCCGTGGATATTGTTCAGGGCCATGTGGTTGATGACCAGATTGGCCGCCGTCAGTGAACCGGCTGCCGTCGGATTGTCCAGGCTGCCGCCGATATGGGCCTGGACGTCGAAAGATCCGCTGCGCGGCGTCTTGTTCTGCGGTACCAGGCGGGAAATATCGACGTTCTTCCCGGTCAAATCGAGGTTGAGCATATCGCCGATGGAACCGGACAGGGCCAGGGATGCCGTGTAGGAAGAAATATCGCCGTTCGAGAGATAGACTGTCCCATTATCCAGGCGGTAATCGGCGCTGACATTCTTATAGAGGTAGCCTGCATAGGATCCGCTGGTCAGGCGGAACGAGCCGGAAGCCGTCGGATTATCCAGGCTGCCGCTGAGGGTAATCGTATTATCGGCCCAGCCAGTGAGCGGCAGGTCTGCCTTGCCGATAGCCGGCAGGAGCTGTTCGATGCGCATATGCGCCGTCGTCAGCGATGCCTGTATCGTCCGGGCATCCAGGTCCGCCTGGCCGCGCAGGGTGTGGGTCCCATCACCGCGGCGCCAATAGAGGGCCGGGATTTCGATGCGGCTGCCCTGTCCCCGGGCCGTCCCGTCGATGCTGTCGAAGGGGACGCCTTTGATCTGGCCGCTGCGGGCATTGAAGGCCACATCCCACTGCTGCCCTTCGACGTGGCCGGACAAATCAGCCGTTCCATCCATGGGGAGGGACACGAAAGGCGAGGCGGCGTCGAGGGGCAGGTCATGGCCGGTAAAGGTCAAGTGCGGCGTCTGGCTGTCCACTTCATAAGAACCGCTGACGTCGATACTGCCGCCTGCCAGGTCAGCGTGACCGCTGCGCAAGGTCACGACGTGGCCATCATAGGCCACATCGCCGGCTGCCGAGTCGACAGTCAGGCCATTATAAGACAGGTCCCCTGCCGTCACGTGGCCTGTCGCCATGATTGAGTTATCCGTACTGTTGCCGGCTGCGTGGAGTGACGCCGACAGACTCCCCATGACGGCCACGGGCACGCCGGGCACGGCCGAGAGGTCCAGTCCGTCTACGTCGGCATCGGCTTCATAGGCACCGCTCTGGATGTCATAGACGCCCTTCCCGCTCAGGGAAGCGCCATAGGCCTGGGCCGTCAGGGAATCGATATCGATCCGGTTCTGACTGTAAATCAAATCTACCTGGGCTTCATCGACGGTATAGCCGTTATAAGTCATATCGTGCAGAGACGCTGTACCGCGGGCATTCACGTCCTGTACCGTCCCCCAGACCGTCCCTTTGAAACCGGCTGTCCCGCTGATAGCAACGGGCAGATAATCGGCAAAGGCCGTCACGTCGGCTCCCGGGACGTCGACGTTCAGGTTGAATACCGGCGTGTCGCCGTTGGTCACGATAGTCCCGCCGACGCGGAAGTCCTGGCCGTTGACACGGCCTTCGACGTCCGATAAGGTAATATCTTTGCTCGTCAGGGCCGCATGGCCTTTCAGGCCGTCTACCTCGAGGCCCTGGACGGTGACGTGGCCGTCAGATACGTCGGCCTGGCCGGACAGGAAAAAGCCGTTGTGGCTGTCCGCGACGCGTACTTTGACGTTTTCGACGGTCCCGCTGCGGATGACGACATCGGCCGACGACGGGATGAATGACGACGCATAAGTCCCGTTGACGGCGTCGGCGCTGACGGTGAAATCATACTGGCGGTTCGAGGCATACCTTCCGTGAGCCGTCACCTTTTGCCCATCGACGGTCATGGACGCATCGATGGCCAGCGACGGATAGTCGGCAAAGGCCACGCTGCCGTTGACATTTTCTCCGGTGACGACCGTGCTGTCCGGTAATTGGGCGTCGATAGTCCCGTTGTGAACATTGATGGCCCCGCGGAACCCGGCATCGGTCGTACTCTGATTCTTCTTGATGAGCGACGCCACATTCCACGTGCCATCGTCTTCATTCTGCCAAAGATGCAGGACGGGGTCGTCGACATCGGCCGTATCCAGGGCCTGCAGGATTTCGCCCTGCCTTAGAGCCGTCATGATCTTGCCGGGGTTGACATAAACCCGGACGGCATCGCCTTCGATGACGACCCGCCCTTGTGCATCTTTAATGACCGGCTTAGCCATGACCAGCTGGCCGTTCAGGGATATATCCAGTGAAGAAAACGACAAGGTCCCGTTCAATTTACTGTTTGCAGTTGTCGTAATCGCCTGGCCAGCCATCTGGGTCAGAGCCGGTTTTTCCATCCACAGGGCAATCCCTGCTGACAGGAAAAAGGCCGTGACGCCACAGGCAGCCATCCATTTTTTCTTCATAATCGAGCTCCGCATACAAAAAAAGAGAGAATTGCACGTTACAATTCTCTCTTTATTCTACCTATGGAGTTGAGGAAAATCAAGAAATAGATGACAAATAGGATATTTCCCTTGTAAATTGTTAAAAACCTGTCATCATCTCTTTAAGTCCTGTTTATCCCCGATATGTCGTCGCCGTCAAAGACGGATGGATGACACCCGATTCGACATCGACGCCCATGACCTGTTCCAGTTTGGCAATGCCGACGTTGTAGTCGTACAGGGCCTGGATGTGGTTGACCTGGGCTTCGTTGAGGCTCAGCTGGGCATCGAGGACGTCCAGGTTGATGCCGACGCCGGCCTGGTAACGGATATTCTGGATACGATAATTTTCACGGGCCTGGTCGACGACAGTCTGCGTTTCTTCGACCTTCTGGGCGGCACTGCGGATGTTGAGGTAGGCCTGCTTGACTTCCAGCTGGACGGCTTCGCGGGTCTTCTGTTCCGTTTCACGGGCGACGAGGAGGTCCTGTTTGGCCTGGTTGACTTTAGCCTTGGTCGCGCCGCCGTCATAGAAATTATAGGTGACGCCAGCAGCTACTTTCCAGCTGCGCTTATTGGCATCGATGCCAGGGAAGGTATTATCGGCCCAATCATTGCCGCCCGTAATAGCTACTGTCGGTTTATTGCCGGCATCGGCAATGTCGATATTGCGTTCCGCTTCCTGGACGGCAATGGCTGCCTGGAGGACTTCCGGCCGATATTTCATGGCGTAGTCCGTCGCTTCCTGAAGGGAAATGTTGTACGTATCGAAGGGAAGCTGATGGTCGGCCAGATTGAGCTTCGTTTCCAAGGGCAGGCCGAGGATGTTGTTCAAGTTCGATTCGGCAACGGCGACGTTGTTATCTGCCGTAATGGCCGTCGTCTTGGCGTTGGCCAGGGAGACATCGGACGAGAGGACGTCGACTCGGGCCTTGGTGCCGACGTTGTACTGAGCCTGGACGTTATCCAAGTGGCCCTGGAGGTTGTCGACGGCTTCATGGTAGACGCCTTGCAGTTCCTGATAAGCCAGGAGGGCATAATAGCCCTGGATAGCCGAATATTTCGTCGCCTGTTCGACGCGCAGGATTTCTTCCTGAGTGTTGGTCTTGCCTAATTTAGCCACGTCAATCTGGCCTTCAACGAGACCGCCAGTATACAGCGGAATGTTTACAGAAATGCCATTGGAAAAAGCATTGCTGACACTATTGGCACCTCCCATAAGACTGGCAGCACGACTATACGTAGCGGCATCCGTAGCCCGGCTGCGCTGGGCACCAAAGTTGTAATCGACAGTCGGCTTCTTGCCTGCCTGGGCTTGATTAATGGCGTATTCAGCCTTCTTCAGGGCGTACTGGGAGTTCTTGATATCCCGGTTGTAATCGAGAGCCATCTGAACGGTCTTGGGCAGGTTCAAATCGACAGTGCCATTGGTCGGCACGCGGCCGATGATGATGACCGGATCGACTTCCTGTGTCTTTGCCCGTTTGGCAGCGGCTTTATCGGCCAATTTCGCCGAATCGTCGGCGATTTTCTGGGCCAGTTCTTCGCGCAGTTCCGGCGTAATGTCTACAGGACGGACGGCGTCGGCAGCCTTCTTGGCCTTGGCTTCGGCCTTGGCGGCTTTCTTCTGCTGGGCCTTTTCGGCCTTGATTTCCTGCTGTTCCGCCTTGGCGCGGGACTGGATCGTATCGGCCTGCGCTAAGTCGACAGGACGGACAGAAGCCGTCGTATCCGCTGCCGAAGCGGCGGCGACTGCGCTTATGGTCGTAATCATCATGGCGATGACCAATTTCTTGTACAGTTTGTTGTTCATCATGGGTACCCCCGTTTATTTCTATAATCTGCTAAAAAGCGTAACTAATACCATAATAATTGCCACCGTCACTGCGACTCATGGGCCGCGTGAACTGGCTGAAGAGATAGAGATCCGGCGCCAGGCGGTACTGGGCTTTCAAACGGAAGCGCCAGTCATCGGGATCATAGCCTTCCAGGGACAAGCGGAAAGGCCCGTCCCGGAAGAAGTCCAAGCCGGCACCGAGGTCGCCGTTGATCAGTCCGGCCCGCGTGTCGAACAGACGGCCGCGGCGGCCGTACTGCAAGTTGAGGTTCGTACCGTTGCCGATGTTCTCTGCCCCGACGAGGCCGAACGTATCGCCACGGTACACCTTAAAATTTACAGTGCCGCTGGTCTCATTCTTCGTCGTATTATATAAGAGTCCGGCTTCGCCCTGGACTTTGATGTCCGATGCGCCGCCGAGTATCTTATTCACTTTTGTTGTAATCTGGGCCGTATTATTCAGCGCCGTCTGAATATTGGCCTGGGTCTGCGGATCCGTCGTCATCTTTTCCATCGACTGGGCAATGATCTCGAAGCGGTCGGTGATCTGCTTCATGTTGGCCGCCGTGGCCCGGACGTTAGCTGAAGCCGCGCCATCGCCGTCGAGGTTCTGCATGGACGCGTTCATCTGAGCTGTCATGGCTGCCATATTAGCCGTAATCTGCTGGATATTGCCGGCATTGGCATCCATCATCTGGCTCGTCTTGCCGGTAATATCGTCGATATGCTGGATGGAACCGCGCATAGCGGCCTGCGTCTTTTCATCGCCGATGATGGCATTGATATTCTTGACCATATCGTCAGCACTGCCCATGAGCTTGCCGGCACTATCCATCATGTCATCCATGTTCTTGCTCTGTGTGCCATCGATGTAATCTCCATCAGCGAGAAGATGATTCTTGTCATTCCCCGGTGTAATGGCCACGATTTTTTCGCCGAGCAGGCCGTCCGTCGTAATCGTCACTTTGGAATCGCGGGGGATTTCCGTCCCTTTTTCCAGTTTCACGGCCACATCGACGCCATCGCGGGACGGTTTTACACTTTCAACCTTACCGACGTGGACGCCGACATAGCGGACGGAATTCCCTTTTTGCAGGCCATTGGCATCCTTGAATTCCGTATGGACGACAAAGCCGGGCTTACCAAAGATTTCGGCATGAGCCAGGGTCAGGACGACAAAGGTAAATAAGAGGACGCCGACGATAGTGACCAATCCCACTTTTGCTTCTGCACTCCACTTCATAGGCTATCCCCTCTTTCTTCTGGAAGACGCCCGCCGTGGATAAAGCGCTGCACTTCCTCATCATCTGTATGGGCAAAGGTCTTCTTATCGGCAATGAGCCGGAAGCGCCCGTCTTGTAAATAAGCCAGGCGGTCAGCGACATAGAAGGCCGAGTCCATATCGTGGGTGACGATGACCGACGTCGCATGGATCTGCTTCTGCATACTGACGACCAGGCGGTTGATATCCATACAGCGCAGCGGGTCCAGGCCGGCTGTCGGTTCATCGTAGAGGATGACCTGCGGGTCCAGGGCAATGGCCCTGGCCAGGCTGACGCGCTTCTTCATGCCGCCTGATAAATCGTTGGGCATCATGTCCTCGATGCCTTCCAGGCCGACAAGGTGGAGTTTCTCCTCAACGATGCGCTGGATCGTCGCTTCATCGTCTTTCGTATGCTGGCGCAGGCCAAAGGCGACGTTTTCGCCGACAGTCATGGAATCGAAGAGGGCCGAATACTGGAAGACCATGCCCATATGACGGCGCACAGCCGTCAGCTGTTCCTCATCAAAGGTAGTAATGTCTTCATCGTGAAAGAAGACCTGCCCTTTCGTCGGCTTCTGCAGGCCGATGATCAGGCGCAGGATGGTACTCTTGCCTGAACCGCTGGCACCGAGGATGGCCAGGGTTTCACCCTGATGGATATCTAAATTGATGTTGTCTAGTATGACCCGGTCGCCATAGGCGACGGTCACATTGCGAAGACGGATCATAGCACTCCTCAATACAATAGAACCGATAAGATATAATTGCAGATAAAGATGAAAATAATCGACGTGACGACGGACTTCGTCGTAGCCTGGCCGACGCCTTCGGCCCCGCTCTGGGCATGCATGCCTTCATTGCAGGCGACGAGGGCGATGATACCGCCGAAGAACATGGCCTTGATGAGGCCGTAGACGACGTCGCTGACTTCCGTAAAGAGTTCGATGGAATTCACATAGGTGAAATGCGTGAGCCCGGCGCCCAATGTGGCCACGCCGTAGCCGCCGGCCGTACCGATGACATAGCCGTAAAAGGCCAGGATAGGCACCATGACGACGCAGGCTACAAAGCGCGGTACGACGAGATAGGCAATGGGATTGACGGCCATACAGCGCAGGGCATCGATCTGTTCCGTGACCTTCATGGTCCCGATTTCAGCCGTCATGGCTGCACCGACGCGGCCTGCCATGACGACGCCAGTTAAAATAGGGCCTAATTCACGGCCCATGGCGACGGACATGACGCCGCCCAGCGTCGACTGGGCGCCATAGCGCAAGAGAATATCGACGATCTGCAAGGTCATGACCATGCCGGCAAAGAGCAGGGTCAGGCTGACGATAGGCAGGGAATTAACGCCGAGATGAGCCATCTGGGCAAGGGTCAGGCGGCGTTGTATCTTTGGCAGCTGACGCAGGGTCTGGCCAAAGAGGATGGCAATGACGCCGACTTGTTCAAAGACACGGAGCGTAAAGCTGCCGATGCCTTCCAAAATTTCCTGCATGAAAGACCGTCCTTTCTTTAAGTATCATACTACTTTACTATACCATCATTAAAAATGGATGTAAAACACCTGTATTCAATTGTACCATCATTAAAAATGGATGTAAAACACCTGTATTCAATTGTGCCTAAATTGTGAGAAAGAAAATAAGGAAAACTAAAATTGCAATTTGAGTTTTCTACAGCTAAAATAATAGCATTTTATGCGAAAAATGGCAAGGGAAAAGGCGCTGTCATATGAAGACAGCGCCTGTTTAGTGGCTAGTGGCTCGTGGCTCGTGGTTAGTGGCTAGTGGCTAGCTGCTGACTGCGACATGCGGCCTACGGCCTGCGGGACGCCCTTTGGGCGTCCCCTACGAACGGCTAGTGGAACATATCCAGATCGACGGTGCGGATCGGTTCAGCCGATTTCTTATCCTGGCCTTTATCGGGTTTCTTGTCGCTTCCCTTGTCATCTTTCTTGGTTGTATCCTTGTTGTCATCGCTGCTCTTATCGGCTTTGACCAATTCATCATCCTGCGAGGACCCGTCGGTTTCTTCACCGATGACGGCTTTCGCTTCGTTGATGTTGTGGTTCTTGGCCAAATAAGCGTCGCGTTTTTCCGGCGTGACGACTTTGATGGTGATCTGACCGTCGCCTTTGACGATATACGGTGTCGGAATGGAAGATTTGGCGTCGTTCGGATTTTCATCGCCGATGTTGTGCTTGCCCGGTTTGATGACATCCTTGGCGCTGGTCCCCGGTTCTTTGCCGCGGATCTTTTCCTTCTTCACTTTCGTGCCGCTTTCGTTGATCATGCTGACGCCCTGGCTGAGGATTTCGATGACCAAGTCATTGTTGGCATCTTCTTTTTCGATTTCCTTCTTCAGTTCATTGAAATCCTTATAATGGCGCAGGCGCTGGACGATTTCGTCAGTCAGGTTGTAGCGCTGTTTTTCGATGAGGTACGGCAGAGGAATGACGCCGCCGCCGCGCACTTCCAGGACCATATCGCCGAGAGGCTGGTTCTTGGGGACGGTGAAGCTCATGGTCTTCACTTCATCGACACCGCGGTACGGGTGGAGCTTGACCTTGAAATAGACCGTATCGCCCGGGCTGACAACGACAGGCGCTGCCGACGCATCGACGATGGTCGCCGACTTGCAGGCCTGCGTGATATCGACGGACATGTTGATGTCCAGGATAGGATAGTCGATGAACTCATTGTGTTTCAAGATATCCAGTACATTGTAGAGCTCGTCGATACTCTTTTCATTGATGTTATCTTCGGAATAATACATATTGTGCCGGGTAATATCTTTATCACGGCCATTGGAAGAGCGGATGGTATACGACAAGGTCGCCGTGCCGCCGCCCGTGCGGTCGATGGTCTTATTGACCGTATTGTACACCGTCGTAGCCGCCAGGACCGGAGTCAGTTCATTGTCTTCGATGATCTTGACGCGCTTGGTCATGGCCGTGTCGGTGTCCGTATCCCTGGCCTTGATGACGACGGGAATGCCCGGTGCCAGATAGCCATACTGGCCGCCGATGCCGGCGCCGCGGTCCTGAGTGATTTTGCCCACTTCGGCACCGATAGAGCCCAGCTTAAAGGAACTGGACAGGTTATTGACGACTGTAAAGATATAGGCATTGTGCATGAAATAATTGATGCTGCCCTTTTTCAGGAAGGGATGGCCAAAGGCGACGATCTGGTCGTTGTCGACGTAAGTGACCGTCCCGATGGCACCCATCTTCATATCGCCGTTGACGAAGGCTGCGGCGACGCTGCTGCCCGGTTCCAGGGGCAGGGCCGTGCTGTCGCTGCTGGCCGAAGCCGTATCGACAGGCATGAAGTTATAGCCCGGCAGTTTGCTCTGCATCCACGCTGTCGACACGCTGTCGAAGCCCGACGTCATGAGCGGCGTCGCAATGGGGATGAGCGATGATTCGCGGGCGTTGAAAGGCCGGATTTCTTCTCTCGTCGGCACATTCCAGAGCTTGATCATATCGTTGATAGGCGTAATCATGCCGACGCGGGAATTGGTAAAGGACCAGCCGTAAGCGACGGCACCGAGCAGTTTGCCATTGATATAGACCGGGCTGCCGCTCATGCCCTGAGCGATGCCACCCGTTTCTTCAATGAGGGGCCCGGAAAACTTGGCCAGGACCAAGTCCCCTGACGGGCCGCTGTTCTTCATGACCCCTAAGATTTCGACGGGGAAGGTATCAATAGTCGTACCGTGGACGACGGTCTTGGCATAGCCCGTCATCCCCGGCTGGACTTCACTGACATTCATGAACTCCTGTGCCTGTGCCGAAAGAGCCAGGATACAGGAAAGGGCCGCGGTCAGACAGACCCGGCCCAACGTACGCCGCAAGGCGGAGACTTTCTTCATCATGGTATATCTCATTTCGTTTCCACCACGACGACAACGGCGCCTTGCTGCACTTGTGATCCCGGCTGAACGAGGACGGTCTTGACGACGCCATCCTTGTCAGAACGGGCAGCCGGCATCGGACCGGCCAGGGAATTCACCGTAAGCAGGACATCTCCCTCTTTGACGGCTGCACCGACAGGGGCTACGCTGACGACGCTGCCGCTCAATACCGTCGTGTACGATACGTCAGCAGCTGCGGCCGGCATAGCCATCAGACCTGCTAACCCAGCTAATACGGCGAGTCTGCGAAACTTTTTCATGACGGCTCCCTCCTTCTCAGCTCCGCCTGCTGCGGAGCACTCTATAAATCATCAAAACTATCTTTTAAGCGGTCCATTTCCCGCAAAGCCTTACCGGCTCCGTTGGCGACGCACAACAAAGGTTCATCGCAGAGATAGGCGGCCATGCCTGTCGTCTGGGAAATGAGGCGGTCGAAACTATCCAGGAGCAGGCCGCCGCCGGTAAGGACGATGCCATGGTCGGCAATGTCCGCAGCCAGTTCGGGCGGTGTCTTTTCCAGGATGGAGACGATCGTCTTGAGGACGGTCTGAATCGGTTCGTCCAGGGCCTGGCGGATTTCCTGCGAGTCGATATCGACCGACGTCGGCAGGCCCGTTTCCGTGCTGCGGCCGCGGACATCGGCTGTCATGCGCCGGCCGTCGCCCATGGCCGTGCCGATGAGTATCTTCAGCTCTTCTGCTGTGTGCTGACCGATGGCGACGTGCTTGATCTTTTCCAAATAGCGGATAATCGCTTCGTCAAAAGTGTTGCTGCCAATGCGCAGGGATTCGCTGATGACGACGCCGCTCAGGCTGAGGACGGCGACGTCCGTCGTCCCGCCGCCCATGTCGACGACCATGGAACCATTAGACGTGGCAATGTCCAGACCGGCGCCGATAGCGGCAGCCAGCGGTTCTTCCATGACCGTCGTCTTGCGGGCACCGGCCTGCATGGCCGCTTCGATGACGGCCCGCCGTTCGACGTTGGTGACGCTCGACGGGACGCAGATGACGACGCGGGGTTTAAAGATCAGTGCCTTGCCGATGGCCTTGCGGATGAAGTAGCGCAGCATGTATTCCGTCGCGTCGTAGTCGGCGATGACGCCGTTGCGCAGCGGATGGTAGGCGTGGATGTTACGCGGCGTCCGCCCCAGCATAGCCTGGGCTTCGCGGCCGATGGCGACGACTTTATTTTCCATCGTATCGACGGCGATGACGGCCGGTTCATTGACGACAATGCCCCGGTTCTTGACGAACACGATGATATTGGCCGTTCCCAGGTCGATAGCGATATCGCTGCCGAACCAGTTGGCCAGAAAGAACGAGTGGGACTGTTTCGGCTGTACTCTTTTCTTAGTTTTCTTCTTCCTCAATATTGACGCGAACAATGTCTGCACCTAGCCTTTGTAATTTTAATACGAGATTATCATAACCGCGGTCGATGTGGTATAAATAGCCGACTTCCGTTTTCCCTTCGGCGACGAGGCCAGCCAGGACTAAGGCAGCACCGGCCCGCAGGTCCGTCGCATTGACAGAGGCCCCTTTGAGCCTGGGGACGCCTTCGACGATGGCGCTGCGGCCTTCGATGCGGATCTTGGCGCCCATGCGCTTGAATTCGTCGACGTGCATGAAGCGGTTTTCAAAGACCGTTTCGGTGACGACACTCGTCCCCTGGCAGATAGTCGTCAGGGCCATGAACTGGGCCTGCATGTCTGTCGGGAAACCGGGATAAGGCAGGGTCTTGATATCGGCCGGGCGAAGCGGTTCATGGCCGATGACGCGGATGCCGTCGATTTCTTCCTGGACTTCGGCGCCGACTTCTTTCAATTTGGAAATGAGGGGCTTCAAGTGTTCCGAAATGGTATTCTCTACGAAGACATTGCCCTGGGTCATGGCCGCGCCGACCATGAAAGTACCCGCTTCGATGCGGTCGGGGATGACGGCGTGATTGGCGCCATGCAGTTCCTTGACGCCTTCGATGCGGATGACGTTGGTGCCGGCACCGCGGATGTTGGCGCCCATACTGTTGAGGTACGTTGCCAAATCGACGATTTCCGGTTCTTCTGCGGCATTTTCCAGGACCGTCTTACCGTCGGCCATGGATGCAGCCATGAGGATATTTTCCGTAGCGCCGACGCTGGGGAAATCGAGATAGATCTGAGCCCCTTTGAGGCCATTCGGTGCCGTCGCTTCGATGTCTCCGTTTTCCAGGTTGATGACGGCTCCCATGGCTTCAAAAGCCTTGAGGTGCAGGTCGATAGGACGGGCACCGATGGAGCAGCCGCCGGGCAGGGAAATCTGGGCCCTCCCCTTGCGGGCCAGTAAAGGTCCCATAACCAAAAAAGATGCACGCATACGGCGCACTAAATCATACGGAGCCGTTGTCGATGTCAGCTCATGGGCATCGATGACCAGTGTATCTCTTTCAGGATGTTCTATATGAACGCCGAGGGACGCGATGACGTCACAGACGGTATGTACGTCGGCTAATTTCGGGATTTCTGTCAAAGTACTCTGCGTCGTTCCCAGCATAGATGCGACAATGATAGGCAGCACGGCATTTTTAGCCCCGCTGACGCGAACCGTACCCTGTAAGGGCTTTCCACCATGAATAACAAGTTTCTCCAATTCTGGTGCCTCCTAATACTATTCGAGTAGTTTATTCTAAATGGCCCAAAGGCAATGGCGCTTAAGGTGCCATTATGAGCATATAATTACTATCAAGTCATTGTACCATAAAAGGGGAGAAAAAAAAAGGGCTTGTCGCCGTGCGATAAGCCCTTTTTAAGCTGTAGGGGTCGCCACGTGGGCGACCCGCTGGATATTTGACGACGTTCTCCCAATCCGGAAAATCACTCATATTCCGGAGCGGGCTTGCCACGTGCAAGCCCCTACAGACGAAATCACTCGGAAATTTTTCTTCAACCTACAAGCGGGACGCTAACTGCTGACCGCTAGCTGCTGACCGCTAGCGGCTGACGGCTAACAGCAACCTGCGGCCTGCGAACTACGGCTTTTACAAATGAATACTCCATTTGGCCTTCTTGTCGAAGCGGTGGAACGTGTCGATGAAGCGGATCGTGCCGCTCTTGTAGCGCATGACGACGGACATGGTGCGGGCGCCGCCGCCAAAGTACTGGACGCCTCGCATCATGGGCGTATCGGTAATGGCCGTCGCCGAGAAGATGCAGTCGTCGCCTTTGACCAGGTCGTCGAGGGTCATGACGCGGTTGATGTCATCAATGCCCATTTCCCAGCAGCGCTTCCGTTCTTCGTCGGTATAGGGAATGAGGCGGGCCTGCATATCGCCGCCCAGGCATTTCAGGGCCGCTGCAGCCAGGACGCCTTCCGGAGCGCCGCCGATGCCCATGAGGACGTGGACGCCGGACCCTTCGATACCGGCGTCGACAGCCGGCGAGACGTCACCGTCCGTGATGAGCTTGATGCGGGCGCCGGCACTGCGGCATTCGTCGATGATTTCCTGATGGCGCGGCCGGTCGAGGATGACGACGGTCAGATCGTCGATGCCTCGTTCCAGGCCTTCGGCGATGCGGCGCAGGTTTTCCTGAACGGGCTGGGTCAGGTCGATGCGGCCTTTGGCCCGCGGTCCGACACAGAGCTTTTCCATGTACATGTCCGGAGCGTGGAGCAAGTTCCCCTTGCGGGCGATGGCCATGACGGCAATGGACCCATCCTGGCCTTTCGCCGTCAGGTTCGTCCCTTCCAGCGGGTCGACGGCGATATCGACTTCCGTGCCGCCGGCGCCGACTTTTTCACCGATATAGAGCATCGGCGCTTCGTCCATTTCGCCTTCGCCGATGACGACAGTCCCATCAATAGGAACCGTCGATAAAATCGAATGCATCCCATCGACAGCCAACTGGTCAGCGCCCATCTTGTCGCCCTTCCCCATGAGGCGGCCAGCCTTGACGGCAGCCGTTTCGGTAACGCGGACAAATTCCAAGGTCAATACGCGATCCATAGTGAACCTCCTATCTAAAAATAATTGAAATACATATATAGTATTACTTCTAGACAGAGTAAAAAAACTCCTGCCTCGGGGCAGGAGTTTTTTCGTTCATCGTTTATCGCAGGCGAACGCCTTTTTCGAGTTTGAAGTTTGCAGTTTTTAGTTTGCAGCAAATGGTAAAAAATTTAAAGCCAGCTTCTACAAACTCTGTACTACAAACTATAAAGTAAAAGGGACCGTGTATGATGGCAAAATTTTTCGTGCGACAGCCCCCTACGAACGCGACCGGCGGCCTGTGAATGCGAACTGCGGGACGCCCTTTGGGCGTCCCCTACTACTGTTTCGTGATCACGTCGCAATGCATGTACGGGCGGAGGACTTCCGGTACGATGACGGAACCGTCAGCCTGCTGGTAGTTTTCCAGGATAGCGGCGACGGTACGGCCGACAGCCAGGCCGGAGCCATTCAGGGTATGGACGAATTCCGGTTTCGATTTCGGCGTGCGGCGGAAACGGATATTGGCCCGGCGTGCCTGGAAATCTTCCGTATTGGAGCACGACGAGATTTCACGGTATTTCCCCTGTGCCGGGAACCAGACTTCGACGTCGAAGGTCTTGGCAGCGGAGAAGCCGATATCGCCCGTGCAGAGGCAGACGACGTGGTACGGCAGGCCCAGGGCCTTGAGGATATCTTCGGCGTTGTTGGTCAGTTTATCGAGTTCATCATAGCTCGTTTCCGGAGCGACGTATTTGACCATTTCAACTTTGTGGAACTGGTGCTGACGGATGAGGCCCCGCGTATCGCGGCCAGCCGAACCGGCTTCGGCACGGAAGCACGGCGTCATGGCCGTGAAGTAGACCGGCAGCTTGGCACCGTCGATGATTTCACCGCGGTAGTAGTTGGTCAGCGGTACTTCTGCCGTCGGGATCATGTACATTTCTTCGCCTTCGACGTTGAGCTTGTACATATCTTCGTAGAACTTCGGCAGCTGGCCTGTACCGGTCATGGAATCGCGGTTGACGATGTACGGCGGGATGACTTCGGTGTAGCCGTCCTTTTCTGTATGCTGGTCGAGCATGAAGTTGTAGACAGCGCGTTCCAGGCGGGCGCCGGCGCCGATGTAATAATAGAAGCGGGCACCCGTGACTTTAGCAGCCCGTTCGGAATCGAGGATACCCAGTTTTTCACCGACATCCCAATGATTGAGGGGCTGGAAATCGAATTTCGTCGGTTCGCCCCATTTGCGGACTTCCGGGTTGTCGCTGTCGTCGTTGCCAACGGGGACCGAGGGGTGGCACATATTGGGGATCATGAGCTGGATAGCGCGCATGTCAGCTTCAACTTTCTTGACTTCTTTATCGAGAACGTCGATGTCGTCGCCGAGCTTCTTCATGGCTGCGATCTGGGCGTCCGCATTTTCTTTGTTGCGTTTGAGCTGGCTGATTTCCTTGGTGACCGTGTTGCGTTCGTTCTTCATGGCTTCGACTTTCTGAAGAATGTCGCGGCGCTGGTTGTCCAAGGCGACGAAAGCGTCGACATCGGCTTTGGCATGGCGGTTCTTAATATTTTCTTTGACTTCTTCCACGTGTTCGCGGATGAATTTCGTATCTAACATGATAGTTTCTTCCTTCCTCAGTAAATATGCTTTTATACCCCTCGTATTATAGCCTTATAAGCCTTTCTGTTCAATACCGCTGAACAAATACCCCATATGATTCGTAGAATTTAGCAGGACCAGGCGCCATACGCCGTCCTGACATTCCAAGACGTTGATACACGTATTATCCTGTTTAATCTGCCAGAAATGGCTCATATCCAGGCCCAGGACATCGCAGATGATGGCCTTGTTGACGGCGTCATGAGCGGCGACGAGGACCGTCTTGCCGTCGTACTTCCGGACGTAATCATCAAAGGCAGCGCGGGCGCGGACGCGGACATCTTCCAGGGATTCGCCGCCCTGGCCGGGCATGGTCACCGTATGAGGCTGTGTATGCCAGCGGTGGAATTCTTCAGGATACTTGGCTTCGATTTCATCGGCCAGCTTCCCTTCCCAATCGCCGTGGTTGATTTCCAGGAGCCTGTCGTCCTTGAGGACCGGCAGGCCGTGGAGGTCCGCACAGAAAGAGCAGGTCATGTACGACCGTTCGAGGGGGCTGGAAATGGCTACGTCGATGGGCGTATCCTTCAGGCCTTCGGCGACCATATGGCCCTGGCGGAGGCCCCGTTCACTCAGGTGCGTGTCTTCCTGGCCCTGGTAACGGCCTTCAATATTCCATTGTGTTTCGCCGTGGCGAATGAGTATGATGCGTACCATAGTTTCCCCCTGTTAGTGAATATCGCAGTGAATGAGCTTCATATCGAGGATGCCGTTGATCGAGCGGAGCTTGACCATGATGTCGTTGGGGATGTCATCCTGGACGGCAATGGCCATGATGTTGTTGCCCGATTTGGTCATGCGGCCGACCTGCATGCCCATGATGTTGATATGAGCCTGGCCGAGGATGGTCGAAATCTGACCGATCATGTTCGGCTGGTCGACGTGCGGTACCAGGAGCAGGTAGCCTTCGGGCGTGAAGTCGACGCGGTATTCATCGATCTGGACGATTTTGGCTTCCGTCCCGTTGAACAAGACGCCGACGATGGCGTGTTCGCCCTTATTGGTGCGGACCCGGACAGTGACGGAGTTGACGAAATAGCCATTGGACTGGCTGTTGATTTCTTTGATGGCAATGTGGCGCGTCTTGGCGACTTCGGCGGCATTGACGTAGTTGACCGATTCCTGGAGGATCGGATTGAGGGCTCCTTTGAGGACGGCCGTCGTCAGCAGGCGCGTTTCCGTATCGGCCAGTTCGCCCGTGTATTCGACTTCGATTTCCTTCATCGGCGCATCGGCCAGGTAAACGGCCAGGTTGCCCATGCGTTCCATGAGGTCGAAATAAGGATGGATGACATTGTAGACATTGGGCGGTACAGGAGCCATGTTGACGGCTGTAGCGACGGGTTCGCCTTTCAGGGCTTCCATGACGCCTTCGGCGACGTCGACGGAAACGCCGATCTGAGCTTCGACAGTCGAAGCGCCGAGGTGCGGCGTAATGACGACGTTATCCATGCCCAGGAAGGGGTTGATGTCCTTGGTCAGCGGTTCCGTCGGGAAGACGTCGATAGCGGCGCCGGCGACGTGGCCGCTCTTGAGGGCTTCAGCCAGTGCATAGATATCGAGGACCGCCCCGCGGGATACGTTGATAACCCGGACGCCGTCTTTCATCTTGGCGATTTCTTCCTTGCCGATGAGGCCCCGCGTTTCTTTGGTCAGCGGCGTATGCATGGTGATGTAGTCCGACCGCTTGAAGAGCGTATCCAAGTCGACTTGTTCGACGCCGAGCTGTTTGAACCGTTCTTCCGGGATGTACGGGTCATAGCCGATGGTCTTCATTTCCATAGCCTGCATGCGTTTGGCAATGCGCGAACCGATGCGGCCGACGCCGATGATGCCGATGGTCTTGTTCTGGAGCTGGATGCCCGTAAAGGTCTTGCGGTCCCAGTTGCCGGCCATGAGCGAGTTGTGGGCCTGCGGGATGTGGCGGGTAATGGCCATGATCATGGCGCAGGTATGTTCCGTAGCGGCCAGGGTGTTGGACGTCGGCGTATTGACGACGACGATGCCCCGTGCCGTCGCACTCTTCAAGTCGATGCTGTCGACGCCGACACCGGCACGGCCGATGACCTTCAATTTCGTAGCCGCTTCGATGACCTTTTCCGTGACGTGGGTCATGGAACGGGTAATGAGGCCGTCGTATTCGCCGATGCAGTCGATGAGGCCCTGTTCATCGAGGTTCTTCTTCACATCTACTTCATATCCATTTTCGCGTAAGAGATCTACGCCTTTCATCGATACGTCATCGCTGACTAAAATCTTCATTTTCTTCTCCCCCTATGTAATACATTAATGTTTTTTCTGGAACGCTTTCATGAAATCGGCCAGAGCCTGGCAGCCTTCTTCGGTAACGGCATTGTAAATCGATGCCCGGCAGCCGCCGATGGAACGGTGCCCCTTGACACCGATGAGGTCGTGATCAGCCGCTTCAGCGACGAACTGGGCTTCCAGTTCCTTCGTCGGCAGGTTGAAGGTGACATTCATGAGGCTGCGCGAATCTACGCGGGCATGGCCGCGGTAGAAGCCGTTGCTGTCGTCGATGACACCGTAGACGATAGCCGCTTTCTTCTTATTTCGTTCATGCATGGCAGCCAGTCCGCCGTTATCGTCGAGCCAGTGGGCCACTTTATTGACGAAATAAATGTTGAAGACCGGCGGCGTATTGTACGTCGAATCGTGGTCGACATAGGTCTTGTACTGCAGCATGAGCGGCAAATCACGGCAGACCTTCTTCAGCAAGTCGTCCTTGATGATGGCCACGACGACGCCGGCCGGGCCGACATTCTTCTGGACACCGGCATAGATGAAATCGAAATTCTTCACATCGACCGGACGGCTGAGGAAATCGCTGGACATATCACAGAACAAGGGAACGTCGAAAGACGGGAAATCATGCCATTCCGTCCCATGGATGGTATTGTTCGATGTCATGTAAATATAGTCCGTGTCGGGCTTGACGACGAAACGGTCTGCCTTGGGGATGTACGTAAAGCCATCGGCTTTGCTCGAAGCGACTTCATACGTTTCCCCGTAGAAGGAAGCGGCTTCCATGGCCTTATTGGACCATACCCCAGTATTCAGATAACCGCCGCGCTTCTTGAGGAAATTTGCTGCATGCATGACGAACTGCATACTGCCGCCGCCCTGGATGAAGACGATATGATAATCATCTGGAACAGCCAGGAGCTTCTTCAGCGTCGCTACCGTGTCGTCCTGCATTTCCTGATAGGCAGCACTGCGATGACTGATTTCGACGATGCTCATCCCCGTGTGATTGAAATCGAGGAATTCATCCTGAACTTCCTTGAGGACTTCCAAAGGCATTGCCGATGGACCTGCATTGAAATTGTACACTCTCTTCATATTTCCACCTCTTACTGCGCGAAGACCGCAGGGAAAGTCTTCTGCCATACCAATAAAAAAACTCCCGTCCCATCAAAGGGACGAGAGTCGATATTCCCGCGTTGCCACCCAACTTGCCTTTCGGCCAACTTGTACCGCTATATCGGGCGTACCCGTCAAATTCATCATTTGCAGCTCCAGAGCGGAACGCCTTACAGCCCTGCTGCCTCGCACCACCCGGCAGTTCTCTGAAAGGACCCATAATTTGCTTCTCCTTCATCGCCTTCTGTAAAATTACGTTTATTATAAACACAAACGCCCTGCCTGTCAAGACAAATTTTAACAGGATCATCCCCCAACAGCCGTAGGTGCGTGCTCGTAGCCGATAAATCAGTCCCATCATCCTGCCATGGGCTATCACTATCAGTCTCCAGCGGGTCGCCCACGTGGCGACCCCTACAGTCCGGATTGCCCATTTCCTAAAAGCCAGCGTCAGCCAGTGGCACAACTCATTGGCTTTTCCCAATTTTCCAGAGATTGCATAGAGTCTGATGCCGTCTCTGGGGGGCAGTTGGATTGCCAGGCCAGCGTCAGCCAGTGGCACGACTCATTGGCTTTTCCAAATCTCCCACAGCCCGGAGTCTGATACCGTCTCTGGGAAACGTCAGTTTACCACATTGCCTAACAAAGGCCGTGACTCGATGCTGACACCCCATATGAGGTGGTTCGGATTGCCGCAGATTGGCGTATCTGACAAGGAAGCAATCCGCAAGGCGTAGCAGGGCTACGTCGAGGAATTGCTGACGCAGGCAGATGCGTCAAGATGCGGTAAGACGGGCCTCCCCATATGGGGCGTCAGCATCTTAATTACATTTACTCCAGCCGCAGTTTTTGCAGGTGTTGCAGCCGCCTTCAAAGACTAAGGGTTCGCCGCACTGGGGGCAGAGCATGCTTTCGGCTGTGACCTTCTTTTCAGCTTTCGGCCGGACCGGCGTCTTTTTGACTGGCGTATGGCCGCTGGCGACGGATGCCGTCTGATGCAGTTCTTCCTGGACTTCATCGAACATTTCCAGCAGGGCGTTGCCGACCGTCATGGGGCAGCACGAACCGCGGCTGGTATCGCCGCGCGTCGCCCGGCGCACCGAATAGGACGGGCAGTTGCCTGTCGAATTGAGCTGGTCGACGATGGTATAGATATCGATGCCGGCGCGGGCACTGATGGAAATCATGCGCGACAAGCCGATCATAAAGTTGTTGCAGCCGCCTGTCGAGCCCTTGCTGAGGTATGTTTCCAGGAGAGCCCCTGTCTGGGGATCGAAGAAAGCCATGCAGTGCAGGCTGCCGCAACCCGTGATGAGTTTACGTTTCTTGCCGATGACGTTGTCGTCGATGCTGACGATTTCACCGCGTTCCAGGCCTTCACCAGCCGTAGGTACACGTTTTTCTTCTTCATGGGTCGTCAGGATACCGGCCCGCTTGCAGCCGTCGCGGAACAGGGTCAGGCCCTTACAGCCCTTTTCATAGGCCAAGAGGTAGAGGTCTTCCGTATCTTCGACGGTAAAGCTGTTGGGCACGTTGACTGTCGAACTGATGGACGCATCGATGTGCTGCTGCCAGGCTGCCTGCATTTCGACGCGTTCATGATAATCCAGGGTCAGGGCCGTGACGAAGTATTCCGGAAGCTGGCCGTCGTCTTTGATGTGGTACTTCTTCATATAGCGTTCGACAATAGGCGTATAGACCTTATAATAGACGTCCGTCCCGTGGAGGGATTCCGTCTTGCGTTCATAGAAGTTCGCATAAATCGGTTCGATGCCGCCGGAAATGCCGAGCATCGTCGACAAAGTCCCCGTCGGGGCGATGGTCAGGAGCTGGGAATTGCGCAGGCCGTATTCCTTGACCAGTTTGGCCGTCGCTTCCGTCGTGTTGGCTTTGAAATAAGGCGTACTCATGATTTCATCGATATGGCATTTTTCGAAGGCACCGCGCTGATGAGCCAGTTCTGCCGACGCAGCGATAGCCGTATCGGCCATGGCAAAGCCGATATCATGACAGAAGGCGACGGCGTCTGTGCTGCCATAAGTCAGGCCCATCTGGATGAGCATGTCGCCGAGGCCCATGATGCCCAGGCCGATCTGGCGCCAGGCTTTGACGCTTTCCCGCTGTTCTTCCAAGGGATGCAGGGGCAGGCCTTCTTCGAGGACATCGTTCAGGGCCCGGACGGCAATGCGGACGCAGCGCTTGAATTCATCGAAATCAAAGGTAGCGTTCGGCGTAAAGGGATCGTTGACGAAGTTGGACAGGTTCATGCTGCCCAAGAGACAGGAGCCACCGGCCGGCAACGGTTCTTCGGCGCAGGGATTGACGCCGGCAAAGGAAAATTCCGGCGTGTGGGCCAGGAGGTTCCACGATTTGATGCGGTCCCAGAACAGGGCGCCCGGTTCGGCATAGTCCCAGTTCGTTTCTGCGACCAGGCGGAAGACGTCGGCTGCATTGACCAGGCTTTCAATGACCTGCCCCGTTTCCTGTCGCTTGAAATGGAGGCGGAACTGTTTGTGTTCCTTGACGGCTTCCATGAATTCATTGCTCAGGCGGATGGAAATATTGGCCTTAGTCACCTTATTGAGGTCCGTCTTGAGCTTGATGAAATCCAGGACATCAGGATGGGCACAGTCGATGGAAATCATCAAGGCCCCGCGGCGGCCGTTCTGGCCGATCAGTTCCGTGACCAGGGAATAGAGGGTCATAAAGGAAATAGAACCGCTCGTTTCTTTGGCCGCGTTGTTGATGCGCGCCCCTTTCGGACTCAAGCGGGAAATATCGATGCCGCAGCCACCGCCGTAGCTGTAGGTCCGGGCCAATTTCCCGGCCCGGTCGAAGATGCTTTCGATGCTGTCTTCCGGCGGCGTCATGACGTAACAGTTGGACAAGGTAATCTTCTTGCCTTCATATTCCAGTCCCCGGTTGGCCAGGATGCGGCCGCCAAAGAGAAATTTCTTGGTTTTGATCAAATCGGCGACTTCTTCATCGCCGCCACTGATGCGGCCGACCCAATGGTCAAAGGTTTCGCCGTTATCGCAATATTTATTCTTCCAAATATCCAGGCCGAGCTGATTCTCTGCACCGAGCCATTCTTGTTCGTTCATAATCTTCCTCCTCCACTGCGCATAGCAAACGCATGACCGCCGTCTACTACATGTAGTAGACGGCGGTCATTTACTATACTAATAATAGCAGGATGGCGGGAAATAGTCAAGTATCGGAAATGCATAGTCCGACGCCTTCCTAGTCATTGAGGACATCCTTTTCTATGAAACGGCTGACGACGCGCAGGTAATCGCTGCGGTCTGTTTCAATGCCGACAGCATGAGGAGAGTCGGCAAAAATATAGAGTTCTTTTTTCGGGCTCGTACAATTATCATAGAGGCTCTTTGCCGTCTTGACCGGCACCAGGGCATCGTCGCTGCCGTGAAGGAAGAGGACAGGCATCTTCATCCGCTTCACAGCCTGCGCCGGTTCCAGGGAAGACACGGTCTTGTGGGTATGGTAGAACATGGCAGCCTGGAAGAAGGGGTCCAGGAGGTCATAACTCCAGATAGCCCGCTTATCTCCTGAAGCCTGCCACAATTTCTCCCGTCCCAGGGAGATGATATTGCCATAAGAGCTATCGGCGACGACAAAGGACAGGTCCTTGCCGTATTCACTGCCTGCATACAGCAGGGCCATGGCCGCTCCGAGGGAGACGCCGTGCAGGCCGATGCTCATCTGTTCATCGCGGTTGCGCAGCCACTGGCACCACATGGCCAGGTCATCGATTTCCCGGATGCCCCATTCCGTATGGGCCCCTTCGCTTTCGCCGTGGCCCCGCAGGTCGATGAGCAGGATATTATAGCCCAGGCGGCGATAGACTTCCATATAAGGCAGGCACATGGACCGATTCTGGTAGAGGCCGTGGATGAGGATGACCGTCTTATGGGAATCATGACGGTTCTCGATATACGTCCCGCGCAGGATCGTCCCGTCCTGACCATTGACCCGGACCGGTTCCCAGCCCCGTTCCTTTTCCCACTGGCGGACGGTGGACACGTCTCGGCTGTGGTTCTCGATGCCCAGGAGCTGGTCCCAGGGAGCATCATAAAATTCTTCATAAGCCATGTTTCCGATATAAGCCCCGATACCGCCCAAGATGACGGCCAGGCAGACCAGGAACAGGAGCAGGCGTTTCAAGAAGCGCTTCATCATGATACCTTACAGCTTCCTGTCCCGGCTGGCTTCTACTTTATCCTGCATGGCAGCCAGAGGCGTACCGCCAACTGCTTCAATGGCGGCGATGACTGCCCCTTCGACGAAGGGGCAGTCCAGGAGCTGTATCTGCCGGTCGTCCAGGCTTTCAGCGACCATTTCTGCCGTCATGACGGCACTGCCCATATCCATGATGCAGGCGACGCCATCGCCTTGATCTACGGCTTCGACAGCCGCCGTGATTTTCTCGAAACTCGTTCCCAGGCTGCCGTCTTCGAGTCCGCCGGCAGCGGCAATAGGCGCATCAGGCGCCATCATGCGGGCCAGTTCAACGGCCCCTTCAGCGGCCTTCTGGCTGTGGGAAATCAATACGATTCCTACCATCTTTTCCTTCACTCCTAAAGATCAGGCCATTTCAGCCAGGACCTGCAGCAAATAGAGCGACGACGTAGCGCCCGGATCCTGATGGCCCAGGCTGCGTTCGCCTAAATAGCTGGCACGCCCTTTGGTAGCGATAATGGTCTTCGTGTATTCTACGCCTTTTTCCGCAGCTTGAGCTGCATCCTGCAAGGCTTCTTTCAATGATTTGCCGGCCGTTACGTCATCCTGCAGGACTTTCAGTGCCGGGCACAAGGCATCGAGCATGGTCTTTTCGCCTTCTGTCGCCTTGCCGCGCATCTTGATGCCGTCGACAGCGGCTTCCATGGCTTTGACGAAAGCAGGTCCGTCGATTTCCGTCAGGCCCTTGCAGGCCATGCCGGCTTTCATAAAGGCCGTCCCGTAGAGCGGGCCCGATGCGCCGCCAACTGTCGACACGAGCTGCATGCCGACGCCTTTGAGCAGGGCACCGATGTCACCGCCTGCCAGGGAAGGCAGCTTCTTTTCGACGGCTTCAAAGCCGCGGGCCAGGTTGATGCCGTGGTCGCCGTCACCGATTTCGTTGTCGAGCTCGGTCAAATATTCTTTTTCTGCTTCGATTTTCTTAGCCATCCCTTCGACGATGGCTGCCATCTGTTTCGTATCCAATGAACTCATCCTCTCTTATTTTTTCCAGGCCAGCGTATCGGCCGGTGCATCGTAGAGAGCCTTCATTTCGTCATCCAGGCGCAGGAGAGTGATGGAGAAACCAGCCATTTCGATGGATGTCATATAATTGCCGACCATCGTGTCGTAGACGCTGATGCCCTGTTCCTTGAGATAATCCTGTACGAAGTTGTTGACGATGTACAGTTCCATGAGCGGCGTCCCGCCCATACCGTTGATGAGGACGACGACTTCATGACCTTTATAATCGAGATCCGCCAGAATCTGGTCGACGAGCATCTTGGCGATTTCATTGGCCGGACGCATTTTTTCCCGATGCGTCCCCGGTTCGCCATGGATGCCGATACCTATTTCCATTTCATCATCGGCCAGTTCAAAGCCCGGTTTTCCCGCAGCCGGAACAGTGCACGGTTCGATGGCCATGCCCATGGAGCGGACGTTGGCGATGACCTTTTCGGCGACGGCCTTGACTTCCGGCAGTTCAGCGCCCTGTTTAGCTTTGGCACCGGCGATCTTATGGACGAAAATCGTACCGGCTACGCCGCGGCGGCCCGTCGTATACAGGCTGTCCCGGACGGCGACGTCATCATTGACGACGACATAGTCGGCCTTGATATCTTCATCGGCTGCCATTTCGATGGCCATTTCAAAGTTCATGACATCACCTGTATAGTTCTTGACGACGCAGAGGACGCCTTTATCCGTCGCTACGGCTTTGATGCCTTCCAGGACCTGGTCCGGTGTCGGCGACGTGAAGACCGTCCCGGCCACGGCGCAGTCGAGCATGCCCGTGCCGACGTAGCCGGCATGAGCCGGTTCATGGCCGCTGCCGCCGCCGCTGACCAGGGCGACTTTGTCTTCTTTTTTGTCGGCCCGGACGACGATGGTCCCATAATCGAGTTTGCGCAGCTTCTTCGGTGCCGATTTGACCAGGCCCTGAATCATTTCCTCTTCAACGTTGTTGACATCATTGACAATTTTTTTCATGATAACCCCTTCTTTCTAGGATATAGTTAAAAGAGCTTGTCGCACGTGCGACAAGCTCTTTTAAGTGGTTAGTGGCTAGCAGTCAGTTGTTAGCGGATGGTTAAAAATTTACATCAATCTTCAAACATTAACGCCAGGATAACCAGATAAGATGGTCGAAAACTTCGTGCGATGTTCACTTAAGTATAGCAAGAAATAAGGGGAAAATCAATTCTGTTCCCGCAAGACGACGCGGTCGCACGAATCGGTTTCCTTTAATTGAACCGACACGTCTTCCTTCCGCGACGTCGGCACATTTTTGCCGACATAATCGGCACGGATCGGCAGTTCCCGGTGACCCCGGTCGACGAGGACAGCCAGTTCGATGAACTGAGGCCGCCCCAGTTCCATGATGGCATTGAGGGCTGACCGGACCGTCCGTCCCGTGAACAGGACGTCGTCGACTAAGATGACCGTCTGGCCGTCGGCATCGAATTTGCCGGCATCGCTGACGGCGATGGGGCTCTTGCGGTCGTCGTCGCGATAAGCCGAAATATCGAGATCATACACGGGCACATCCCGGCCTTCGATAGCTGCCAGTTCCCGGCCCAGGCGCTGAGCCAGGGGGACGCCGCGCGTATGGATACCGACGAGTACCGTCTTGTCCAGGCCTTTATTGCGTTCAATGATTTCATGGGCAATGCGGCGGATAGCCCGGCCGATTGCTTTTTCGTCCATGAGCAGTGTCTTTTCTTTCCACATGTGACTCACCACCTGTCAGTCTTTCTTTTCCGCCCGTTCCAGGCAGGCCAGGAAATCAGCCGGCGCTGGCGCTTCAAAATGCATGGCCTTCCCCGTAATCGGATGGACCAGATCGAGACTATGCGAGTGAAGGGCCTGACCGTCGATAGGGAAATCGTCCTTCTTATACCCATATAAAGGGTCGTTGACGACCGGGTGGTGGATATAAGCCATGTGGACGCGGATCTGATGAGTCCGGCCCGTTTCCAGCTTACATTCGACCCAGGTGTAATCGCCATAGCGCTTCAATACTTTGAAATGGGTCACAGCTTCGCGGCCACCCTTAAAGGTGACGGCCATCTTGACCCGGTCTTTGGGATGGCGGCCGATAGGGGCATCGACGACGCCCCGTTCTTCCGAAATATTGCCGTGGACCAGGGCCCAGTACGTCCGGTGCGCCGAATGTTCTTTAATCTGTTCGGCCAGCCCCTTATGAGCTTCATCGGTCTTGGCGGCAACCATGACGCCTGACGTATCCTTGTCCAGGCGATGGACGATACCCGGGCGGATGACGCCGTTGATGCCCGACAACTCGCCCTGGCAGTGATAGAGCAGAGCATTGACCAGGGTCCCGTCGGGATTGCCTGCAGCCGGGTGGACGACCATGCCGCGGGCCTTATTGACGACGATGATGTCCTTATCTTCATAGACGATATCCAAGGGGATGTCCTGCGGGACCACCTTATATTCTTCCTGGAGTTCGATGACAGCCTGTACCTGATCGCCTTCGTTGAGGCGGCGGTTAGCCTTGGCTTCCTTACCGTTGACAGTGACTTCCTTGCGCTGAATGAGCTGCTGGGCATAACTGCGCGAAATATCCAGGGCCGTCGTCAAATAGACGTCCAGCCGCTTTCCCTGTTCCTGTTCTGTGACTATTAATTTCTTTTCTTCCATGTCTTCATCCTCATTTATCCGAAATATGGGTCCAACTATACCATAACAAAAGTGCGACGCCGACGACGATACCGATATCGGCAACGTTGAATACGGGCCAGATGCGAAAATCGAAGAAATCTGTTACTGCCCCGCGGAGCGTCCGATCCAGGGCATTGCCCAAGGCACCGCCCAAAAGCAGCCCCGCCCCGCCATAGACCCAGGGCGTCGCCGGCAATTTCTTGCGGAATAGACCATACAGCAGGAATAAGGCCAAGGCCATGACTAAAAAGAGCCACTGCTGATTTTCTAAAATCCCAAAAGCAGCACCGCGATTCAAAATATAAGTAATATGAAAAAATCCCGGAATGACCGGAATGGATTCATGAAGGACCATGGCCTGATGGATAGCGTATTTCGTAAGCTGATCGACAACGGTCACGGCCAGGGCAATGCCTAATACATACAAAGCAAACTCCTCCTATTATGCATCTTACAGTGCTTTTATCCTATCACAGAAACAGGGAAAATTCAATAAAAAAAGGCCGCCGCATGATGGCCAAAGCCTTCTGCGACAGCCTTTTGCCGAAGCAATTATTCAGCTGCAATAGCGCCTGTAGGACAAGCGGATTCGCAAGCACCGCAGTCGATGCAGGAATCAGTTACAACGTATTTCGTTTCGCCTTCTTCGATGGCACCGGTCGGGCAAGTGCTAGCGCAAGCGCCGCATTTTACGCATTCGTCGGAAATAACATGCATGGTTTTCACCTCCAAACATCAAGCCTTCGGGGGAATCTCCCCTTCGTCTTCCTCATTATTACACGAATAGACAGACTTGTCAATGAATACCGAATGGGTAAAGATATAGGTATTTCCTAGGTTTTTGCGATTGTCCAAAAAAATTTTCTCAAAATTTCGCCAAAATCATTTTCCGTAGAAATAGAAAAAAGCCGGCGAGGGGAGCCGGCTTTCTCTTTTTGCAAGATATCATCGGGGGAAGACAATATCTCAGCAGTTGAAGAAAATAAGATAGGGGTGTTCGAGGGGTATATGAACAACTTACTTCTCCAACGTCTCGTAGATGATCTGTTCTACATATATTATAATAACAGGTTCTGGCGAAAAGTAAATCCCTAAAGATTAAAAATAGATTAAATTTTCGTGATATTTTTGTAACAATGTCCGAATGAGTAGTACAAAAAAGGGAATTTATACGTTATAATAGTATGTATATGGCTTAGAGTGTGCAAATTCTTTTTTGGGGAGGTTGTTATATGACCGAAAAGACACATATCTTAATCGTCGAAGACGAAAAACAAATCGCCCGCTTCCTGCAAATGGAGTTGGAACATGAAGGCTATGAATGTGGCATCGAATACAACGGCGCCGCTGCCCTGGACCGCATCGGCCAGGAACACTTCGACCTCATCCTGCTGGACATCATGCTGCCTGACGTCGACGGCCTGACCATCTGTAAGCGGACGCGGGAGCTATCGAACGTCCCGATCATGATGCTCTCAGCCAAAGACGATATCGAAACGAAAGTCGTCAGCCTGGACATCGGCGCCAACGACTATCTGACCAAACCCTTCAACAGCAAAGAACTCTTTGCCCGCATCCGTGTCCTCCTGCGAGAACGCCATCAGCTGGCCGACCGGGGAAATTTTCTCCAGCTGAATGACATCACTTTATTCCTCGACCGTCACGAAGTCATGAAGGGAACGAAAAAATTAAAATTGACGAAGAAAGAATTCGAGCTCCTCGCCTATTTAGTCCGGAACAAGAACATCGTCCTCTCGCGGTCGCGCATCGTCGAAGAGGTATGGGGCTACGATTACATCGGCGACACGAATATCGTCGACGTCTATATCCGTTACCTGCGCAGCAAACTGGGCCCGAACGGGCGCAACTACATCCGTACAGTCCGTGGAGTCGGTTATGTGGCAGAAGATTAATCATTGGCTGACACAGCACCTGCTCATCGCTCCCCTGCCCATTTTCGCTAAAATGGTCCTGCTCTATTCGTCTATCGTCTTTTTCATCCTCCTGACCGTATCGGTCGTAACCATTACCAGCGTCCACTACATCATGAACGACTCCCTGCGCGATGAATTGAAGTCCCGCGCTGCGGCGGCCATCCAATACCTGGACGACTACGGAAAGGTCGATACGACGATATTTGTCCGGGCCAACGTACCACCGTCGATGAACTTACAAATTTATGACGGCGCAGGCCATCTCATCGTCGACAACGGCCCGACCCATGCCGTCCGCAAACTGAGCGACCGCTACATCGACGACGCCATAAGCAATCCGCAGAAAAAGCCGCTGCCCACCAGCGTCCAAGGCAACGAATCGTCTGAATTCTCCTATTATCAGCTCTGGACGGACAAACAGGGAAAGAACTACTACCTGCGCTTTTCTCAGCGCCCCGATAAAGAAACGGGCTTCGTGTCGCTCTTATCGAAACAGCTCCTGGCTTCGGTCCTCATCAGCCTGATCTTGACCATCTTCACGGGTATGTACCTCATGAAGCGCTCCCTGGCCCCCTTGCAGGTCATCAATGACACGGTCAAGACCATTGAAGTCAACCGCCTGGACAACCGTATCGCCCTGTCTGACAACAAGAACGAACTCCACGACCTGGCCGTCAGCATCAACCAGGCTCTGGACCGCATCGAATACGGTTATAAACAACAGCAGCAGTTCATCAGCGACGCGTCCCACGAATTGCGGACGCCGATTACCGTCATTGCCGGCTACGCCGACCTCTTATGCCGCTGGGGCAAAGACGACCCAGCCGTCCTCAACGAAAGCCTGACGGCCATCAAATCAGAAACGGACTATATGAAGCAGCTCATCGAACGCCTGCTCTTCTTTGCCCGTTCCAATAATGGAACGCTGTTGAAACACTTTACGAAAATCAATACGGCCGACCTCCTGCAGGAAGTATACAGCGAAGTCAGCCTCATCGACAAAGAACACCAGATCATCCTGCGTCAAAACGACGAAGCCCTGATTACGGCCGAACCGGGCAGCGTCAAACAGATGCTGCGCATCTTCGTCGACAATGCCCTGAAATATACGCCTGCCGGCGGACAGGTCACCCTGACCTGCCAGGCCGACGAAAAGACCGTCCGCTATGTCATCAGCGATACAGGCATCGGCATCCCCAAAGAAGACCTGGAACGCGTTTTTGAACGCTTCTACCGCGTCGATTCGTCCCGCACCAAAGACACAGGCGGATCCGGCCTGGGCCTATCCATCGCCAAATACATCACCAAGGCCAATAATGCCGAACTGGAATTAGACAGCACCCTCCATAAAGGAACGACAGTCACCGCCATCTTCCAACGCACGCAGGAAGAGTGATGGATTAGCCGTTAGCGGTCGGTCCACCGGACCGCTTTCGTAGGGGCCTGCACGTGGCAAGCCCGCTATGACTATGTGAGCATAACGTATGCTGATATATGTGCGTGTTTTCCTGCATCACCTGTCATGTATGATGGATATACCATTATTCCGAACGGGCGCCCCACGTGGGCGCCCTTGCTAGCTGCTAACTGCTGACGGCTAACAACAAAAAAAGCACTAGCCTAAGCTAGTGCTTTTTTTCTTAATCAGCGGCTTCCTATCCTCCCAGGGGGCCTCCCCCCAAGTACTTTCGGCGTTTGCGGGCTTAACTG